>NZ_VPAW01000014.1:0-98282 GCF_013419055.1 Acinetobacter sp. YH12108
GAGGCATGTTCCGCGTCCTTGCAATACTGTGTTTACATACAGTCTATCGCTTAGCGGAAAGTTCTTTTACCCTCAGCCGAAATGCCTGCCGTTGCTAGACATTGCCAGCCAGTGCCCGTCACTCCCATTCAGTACTTAATGAAAGCTACGGAACAACTAATAAATTTTATGGTTTGCATCTCACCCAAGAAGAAGCAGAAAAAACCATCCCGAAATTATTAGAACGTACTCAAAAGTATTTAAACCATAAAAAAGGTTAATACCCTTGCGTTGATCAGCTAATTGATCAACTGCTGGCTTTATAAACGCAAACGATGTTTTTTTAGTTGATTAAAATAATCCAAAACTTAATTTTGATAATTCAGCACCCATAATTCTACTAATGCATTTCCATCAAGCCTTAATTCAAACCATATTCAATTAACAATGAATTAACACCACTACGGCGTTATTTCTTAAATGTGGTATATGGCTTTACCCACCCCCTACTCGTCTATGGCTAATTGTTCCAGTGTCAGTCAAAAAATGAAATATAATTCATTCTCAAAAATGAGAATCTGTTCACAAATGGGAACGCGAAGCAGCCTTAATTTTAAAAATACCAGTTCATCTAGACTAAATTTGAGTAAGTCTGATTAATATTGAATAAAAAACCTAAGTTTTTCGCCGTATGTTTTAATCTTCAATGGTTTAACTTTAATGAAATTTTTTTTAAATAAACTAATTTAGTGGATTTTGACCGTTATAATGGTTTTATCTCGAGGCATATTGCCTTAAACTTGGAGCCGTGTGATATTAAAACTATCTAGTATCTTTTCTCATGAAGCTAGGATTGAATCCCTTGTTATTCAATTTGAAGCCGATTATCAAACTGCACTAAAGCAAGGTTTAGATATTTACTTTGGCGTTGGCTATGCAACTAATGAGGATAGTCAATCTATACAGGCGTATCTTGTGAAAGATAAGGAGATTTATAAAAAGCATTACTGGAGTTGGGAATACCCAAGAACACCACACAAAATTGAAAAAACTAAAGCTGAGCACCGCCATTGGTTAAACCTAGCTGATGTACGAAACGCTGCGCTCGAGGCGAATATTACAAATGAAGCAGATCTACAATCTGTTTTACAACGTTCATTCGCTACAATATAAAAAGGTAATCTAAATGATAAAAAAAAGTGTGGGTTTTGAACGTGCTTCTGATGTTCAAGCCATCGTTTACTCAGTAAATGATGGATCTGCAGTTTTTGTCGTACCAAATGGCTTTGTGGTGCTGGAGGTTCCATTGTCACAAACTCAAGCCGAGTACTTCAAGATGTATGAGAAGTCACCTAATGTATTTGTGTTGCACGGTAAGGCAAAATTCCATTACGTGTGTGATTGTGAAGTTGAACTGGTTGGCTTTAGTATAGAAAAATCTAAGCTAACAAATCAATTGGTCAATCCAAGCTTATTTAGCCACATTGATAAACCTGCAGTCAGTATAGATTGCGTCTATGATGATATGTCTGCACCAACTATAAGCCCTGGCTTTTATTGTTAATTAGCTGGTATAAAAGTAGCCCGAAATTCGGGCTTTTAATTTGTCTGAAGACAAGTTATTTCAACTCGCACGGCGCTTTAATTCTGATGTTATTTGCCCAAGAAAAAACATCCGAACCTTTTTGTGGGAAAGGCTGACTCTTAGAATACTGCAACCAACACACCGAATTATGGGTTGGATCTTGTGCCTTACGTTTTTCACGTAATTTAATCAGGCTTTCTCTTAACGCTGCAGTATCGTATTTTGGATCAAGTGACATAAAACCTACCGCAAACAGATCCGCATAAGATTCTCGCCATAGTTGCGTTTTACCGCTACTTTCAGCGGTTACAAAGGTAGATACATCATCCATCTTTACTTTGGACCGATCAGACGGCGCAATTGAATTTAATGCTTTAAGTGGCTGGCCAAGTTCACCAGGCACATCGGTCGCACGATCTAAACAGTGAGATAACTCGTGCGCTAATATCAGCATTTCCCAATCGTTGTAGCTTACATCGGTTTTTGCTTCTTTATACATGGTGTTCATGCTGGTTTTAGACATATTCACCAGGCAATATCCTGTACTAGATCTTAATGAAGCTGGAGAAGCTTGCGGTATATCTAAGGAAGTTAAAGCCCAACTTTCGTTAAAGTCACCTAACACAAGTGGCGCGTTGTAGTTTTCCTTGGCAAACTTTTGTAGTTGATTGAAGTTACTACCCGGTACCATCGCAGCAATATGGTCATGGTTGAACTGTTTCTTTTCTAGCGTTTTGAAACACCATATAAAACCATATGACAGTAGAAACATTAGGAATGGAACAACAGCAACAGAGAGCATAAGTAGCATAAAGTTTTCGTCTAGTCGCTTGGTTCGGTCTTTGGTCTTAATATAAGGTGTTGCCAAGCACCAGCTGAGCACTACTGTCATCAAGATTAAAATAACAAGAAAAGTCATGGTGTAGCCAACTGGTTGAATAAACGTAAAGGCAATCCACGCAAAACAAGTTAGGACGGTTAAGGTCCACAAAATGATGTTTAAAATGATTTTTGTTTTCACGCCGTTGGCATCCCTAATCTATAAAAATAAATGTGGCCCATTAAACGGGCCATATTGAGTCTGTTCTCTTCATCATCGCCAATGTGGTCGATATAAATATATTAATAAACCATCAAAGCTAAAAACTTTTCTTAAAAATTTAAGATGCCTGCACACCAGGATAATCGTTGTAGTTGCCATCAATAAATTGATTGGTAGATTTACTGACATCATCATACCAAATCGGCATGCATTTCGACTTGTCAGTTTGATCGATGGCCATGTATGGAAGTCCTAATTCGTTTTGAATCAATTCAGCATCCATAAATGGCTCAAGAACCTTCATAGGAATGGAAAACAAACACTCAACATACCCATTATCATGAATGACCTTCCGGCTGGCTTTAGAAGCACTGTCAAAGCGCAATGCATTCCACAAGTGAGAAGCTTCATTGATGGTATGTGGTTGTTTTAGGTAATTAGGATTTTCAGACGCATAGATCGACAGTGTATTCACATCAATCATCAGCTTAAGTACACCTGAACCGACCATATGTTCAATCGGTATATACAGCATGATAGCGCCGTATCCTAAGCTTCGTTTTTTAGCATCTGGATGTTCACCAATACCACCAATAACGCTATGAATAAGAATAGGTAGAGTTGTGTTCATTTTATAAACCTTTCAATAGTTTTATATCTCTTTATACATTTGATACCGCGTATAGCAGATATATAACACGGCGATGTTAATAGAGATTGCATACAGCCATTAATATTGATTAATGACTTCATCCATCACATAAATTGAGTAGTTGTACTGGTCTAAGCGATATTTGCTTTCTTCAGTATGTTCACTGGCCAATGCTTGTAGTTGAGTTTCGTTCATGGAAGAAGCATAGCGGTTACGGATTGATTTAAGCTGGCTCAATTCTAAACGTCCAGTACTCTTGGTCAGATTGCTGACAGTTGTGAATAGATCCTGGTCATATTCTTGCAATTCACCATACAGCCAAGCAAGGTGTTCTGCATTGATGTATGGGTTATTTTTTTCATAGTAGTTTTTCAGTTTGAATAAACTCAAACCACATATGAACACAGCAACTATAAGGCTAATGACAAGCCCCTCACCGAGTTTAAGTAGGTATAGGAATATAAAGATACTAATCACGCCAATGGCAATAGAGATATATCGCATGGTTTGATTTTGGAACATTTCTAACATGGGCATTACTCACTTTTTGTAATGTTGTTTTGATAAAGATGGTCTATTTGAGCGATGGCAAGTTTCATGCGTTCCGTGGTGCAAGTCAGGTCGTCATCAAAACGATGGTTGAATTCAACAATCCCCTGTTCTTCCATGTCTTGCATTTCACGCTTAGCATTACTTAAGCCTTTTTCTATACCAACCAGATTCAAGTTAAAGAAGTCTTCTAGTAGCTTTTCACTCTCAATGATTTGTTTGAGCTCAGTAACATAGACTTCAGTTTTCTTTTTGCTGATTTCCGCAGCCATCGCATAACGAAAGTTGCCGTTTACAACAACAGTTTTGAGGTCTGGTGAATATTCGTTGTATTCACTTGGAATTCGACTAACGGACTGGACGGCGTGACTCCAGCCATACTTCTGAAAATATTCAATTCCCGTCATGGTATATACCTACGATTGTTCTTTTTTAAGTTCAATAACAGCCAATAACGCTTTGTTTTGGCGTTCCAATTCATATTGTTTTTGGCGGTCTACATTTTGGCGATCGAAAAGTTCTCTAATCTGCTGTTTGTAGTGGTTGTCATAGTACGAATAGGCTTTACGTTCTGCTTTTCTACGTGCAATGCGAACTTTGGGATGCCAGTTGAATTCTTTGTCGTCTGCATAACCCCTCATGAACTCAACCAGTTTGCTATCACCACGCATTTTACAAACCTTAATGAAGCCCATTTCTAAAACTGTAATTGGCGCACGGCGCGGATCTCCAAACTCCCAACGCCGTTTAATCCCAAAGCCACACATCTCTATTTGAACCGTAATCATGGTTTAACCTTTATCAAATGTTTGAGCTTCTGGATCTTCGACATTAAATCTGGACCATCACTTTCATGGTAAGCAAGGTGTTCATTAACGAATGTGATAAAAGCATCCAATTCAGTTTGAATCGTTGCCAATTGATTGCGTAACCACTGGCATGTGGCTTCATCTTGTTTTATCGCCGTTTCAAGCAATCCTCTCGCATGTTCATAGGCATTTGCCTCACCTTGCGCCACCATATCTGCAGATGATTTCCAATCGCCCCATTTCTTATTCCAAAAGTCATCAAGCAGCTGCAGTAATTTTTCTACTTCCAATTGGTCATCGCTGATGGCTGGTGTTTGCATTTGATAGATAGACTTTTTAGTTTCTACTTCACTTTGCATCCAACCATCACGAAAAGCTTCCCATTTCGCCTGATGCACCCAAGAAGAATAATTGCCACTGGCCAACAGACTACCGACCACGCCGTATTTATTTTCAAAAGCGCTACGAGCTTCAATTTCTGAAGCAATGTTTTCATTCATGTTCATTGTTATTCACCGTCCGTAATTCAATTTCAGTTGAAGTGGCTAAACGGATGGTACGCTTGGCATATGCGATGCATCCGTAAAAAGTGGAACCGTGCGGATTGATTAGGTCCACGTACAAATGGCGAGTGGTGATGCGGTTGATCTAGAGCAATGCGTATCAATCATGCTGACTATCCCCATGAAGCAAAGGCACTTGTAATGAGATTTTTGTTTCCTTCATCTCATGAAGTTTTTGAATCGCACGTTCTGGATCTATCACCCATGCATCAAAGAGCAGTTGTGTGACAAAAGAAAACTTCTCACCAACTTTGCGGAACGGTGTGCCGTGGCTATTCAGGAATTGTTCAAACACAAGATATTGCTGTTCGATGGCCTGGTTAAGTTCAAACAGGTCAATACAGCCCTCTATCAAGTTGTACTCACCTAAAGCATTCGGCATAAACATCCATTTACGCTCATGGGTTAAGCCATCTACATGTAGGTAGGCATGTTTGTTGAGGCTAGTCCACTCAGGTTTCATCATGACGTAGGTGTTGTACTCGTCATCTTCAAGATAGTTGTAGTGGGTAGCATCAACGGGTTTCTTTGCTAAAACAGAAATGGCCTGTTCAAGTGTCAGACCGAGAATGAGTGCATGTGGTGTAGTTGATGATTGGTGATCCATATTCCCTACCCCTTAGATTGTCGGGCTAGTCGGTTTAGGACCACTCAAACAAATTTCGTTTTGAACGTGATTGTAGATCTCAGCCAAGTGAGGTCGTGTGCTAAAGAATTGATCTTCTGATGTATCAGAGAGGTTAGCACTCATGACTGTGAGTAGTGCTTCATTTTTGAATTGCGCTTGAACCGCCGACTTTAATGCACCATTCAATGAAGCATGCAGATTGTTGAATAGCGAAATAACACGGGCATTCTGATCATTCTTTTTGAAGAAGATAAAATTAACTTCACGTTCACGGAAAAACACCAGCTGATATTCAAGCCCTGATTCTGATAAATCATTCCCCATATCAATCAATGCATCATCTGGCACGGCGAACGCAGCGTATTTTGAATCAAAGTTTTGAAGTGCTTTACTTGAGATTAGATTCAAACTTACTTTGCCTTGAATCGGCACACATTGGCTCAGTTTCTTAGCCAAGTAATGTGCAGCAGCCATGTGATGTGATCCACCAGCATTTTGAACAAAAATCTTAGGACTCCAGCCATAGATAAAAAATTGATCAGTGGTTGTATCTGGAGAGTTCAATAAACGGATTTCTGGCCATAACAACATTCGATCTAAATTTTCCATACTCACATCACTAATGTAATCAGGGCATGCGTTTTTTACAAAATCATCAATGCTACGGTACTGGCTTAAATCCGACTTGGAATTTGAGAAGCCCCCAATTTCAGATAGGTCAAGTAAGCATGGTGTTTCAAGATGAATGATTTCTGCAAAAATCGGATTAAATACTTCAGCCAATTCTTCAGCAAAGGTAGAGATGTAGAACGGCTTATGATTTTGCGTATCTTGACCAAGGTAGCTGATGGAATCGTTATCTTTGGCATGTGGATTCAAAACAATGTTTTTGCCTGGTACAAAATTAGTAGGAGATATACCAGTCATACAAAGAGAATCTTTGATTTGATGAAAAGGGAAAACATCGGTCATGGCGATGCTGTCAGAATTGACTAAACGGGTATCAATAAAGGGTTTTAACTTGAGATTCTTATAAAGCTTATGTTTTGCTGAAAATACCGAAAGTAAAGTGTCTAACATTTTAAGCACTCCATTGATTAATGCTTTATTAAAACTAATAAAGATATATTAATACAGAAAGTGCTTATAAGTATTTTTTTGGAAAATTAATTTAAGAATTGCGGTTGAGTGGTATTAGTTGCAAGTGGTTGTACGGCGTTGTTATCGACAGACTTTGAGTACTGTTGCACTTCAACAATTCGCACACCTTTAACGTGTAAACGTGTTTTATAGTCAGTCATTCCAAGTGTTTGTAAGTCGTCTAGCTGTTCTTTAGTCATTGCCTATATCCTGTATATTGGATGTGATTTAAGGGCAATTTAATTGATGTATTAAGGATTGTAAAGGGTAAAACACAGTTCATTAAACTTTTTATGAAATGGTATATACCGATTAAGCCTAAAACAAAACAAGGTTTTAAAAAGTGGTTTAGTTATGTTTAAGAATACGCACGTTAAAACTAAGTTATTATATTAAAATGCATCTAAACTAGGGTTAAAACCAAACTGGATGCCAATATGTGTTCAAACATTGAATCTTACGCCGTGAACCTATCCAATGTACCTAAAGCTATCTCTTGCTTGAATATGTATGACTTTCAAACGTTAGCACTAGGACCAACCTATTTACCCCGATTTATCACTTGCAGATCGCCACATTCCATATACGGCGCTATTGGTTGCATTTGATGTGAATGCGTCTGAAAAGTTTCGCTTAATCGAAATGATGGTGCCTGAAGCCATTCCGCTGTCGCAGTTGTTGTTATTGGCCATATTCAATGAAACGCCGTATAAGAGCGAATATGAAATAGCCCAATACATGCCGAGTGATGAATTAAGGCGTATTAAGTACAAACAGCTCACCCAAAAAAACTAAAGGCTGGATAACCAGCCTTATGTCTTCTACATGGATGCGTTTAGTCATCCTTTTTTTTGATTGTAATGCCTGATCGTAATGAAGCTGAAGAACCTTTTGAACCAAGTATCACCAACAATTTTTCAAAAGTAACGCATTCGTGCGAGAACGGGTTTTTCATCAAAGCTTTTTCAAACTTAGCTGCATACTGTTGTTCTACGAATTCCATTTCATTTTTAGTGCTATGTGAGATGGCTTGATCAAGACTGGCTTTGTTTTCCGCAATGTATTGTGTCTGATCTTCAGGTTTTACATGGCGTGGTATCTGAACAAGCTGATATTCAGTAATTGGCGCAACGGTTAAGTCATATCCTGTTAGGATCTCTTTCAATTCATCATAGTAGCTGTCTAGGTTCATTGGTGTGATAACGGCGCGAGTCACAGTTTCAACATCACTTTCCTGTTGAGCCTGTTCAGGTTCGCTTATACGTTCACCATAGATATTAAATTCAGCATCAAGATCCGCATTGTTGTAAGCACCAGCTTGTACTTGAGGTGAAATGTCAGAATCTTTACCGAAGTACTGGAACTGTTTTCGCTTCTCAATAATCTGGTCTTTAATGTTTGCTTCTTTTTGTGCTGAAACAATACTTTCACGGTGTTTTTGTTCTTTGGAGATTTCACCTTTCGCCGTGGACGAAGACATTACTGTTCTTTGACCAGGTGCCATCCCTTCAGGTGTGATGGATTCAAGACGTCTTGCTTCAAGAATCTGATGTACAAAATCTTGAGTAAAGTCTTTTACCGTGTTGTTGTTTTCGTACAAGGTGTTATTGAGCTTTCTGCAGATCTCAAAATCACCAAGCGCCGTGACATTGGCAGATGAATTGTTGTCTGTCAGTAGCGTGTGTTTTTCCTCAATCTCATGAATGAAGTCTTCAATTTTTAAAGTAGGATCGTAGATTTCAGATTTTTGGATATTGAAGATTGGGCAAAGGTCATTTAAGCGTAAGTACTTGGGTTGATCACCAGCCACATAGAACGCCAACATTGATACGATTTTAACGTCTGAAGTTTTACCACCTTCCCCTTTAGTTGATATGAGCAAGGTAAATTCGCCGTTGTGCTGTCCGGCAATTTGTTCAATTGTCACACGTTTTTCTTTGGCGAACTGGACTTCTGTTTGTGGTACCGAACGGTTGAATACTAGACCTTGATACATATTGATTGAGTTAACTTTACCTTGCCACTCTTCACCAGCAAAACCATCAACCAATTTGTATGTTGTACTTTCAGCACCCGAAGTAGTACGTCCAATGGCTTTAACGGTCGTGTTACCCCATGTAGCAGCTGCTTCCTCTTTAGATCCACGTTCAATATCTTCAAATGTTTGAGCACCGAACGTAATAGAGAAGTTAAGCGAACGTGCCTGAGCTGGTAAAACCGAAGCACCGACAATAACGATGTAGCCCCATTCGTCCAAAAATAGCTTAAATGAAGTAGTGGCGTTGGTTGGTCGTGCGTCAATAATGGCACGGCGTAAACCTTCCATTTTGTTACCAAGGGAACCAGCCATCATTTGTTTAATTGAGCCAATGATTAATTTTCCGAGCATTTTGAGTGAGTCTGGTGAACGCTCAAGAGCTGGTAATGGCACAGTTAAGATACGGCGGTTAAGTACAACGTCAAAAATATCAATATCACCGCCATGCTCTACACCAAAGATGTGACCGTAGTTAAACGTCAAGTCGTTAATCGCTTTGGTTAACTGCATGGTGATATAACCGTGTTGCTCACGGGTTTTGGTTTCTTGTTTCTTTAACTTTTTAGGGTTGCTTGAATAACCAGGTAATGAAACGAGGTAGCCTTGAAGTTGTTCAGCCACACGTTCAAAGTCAATCCCGTATTTATCGTTATGACAAAATACCAATTCTTCAAGTGCTTCAAGTTCCATGTATTGCGTGAATACTTTTGGTGAAAGCTGAATGAAGCCATTGTCACGTAGATAGACCAAAACTCGTGTAAGTGCGGCGATAAAGGCCATCGCACGACCTTTCCACATGTCACCACCGCCACCGCCTGAGTCATCAAGCAAGTTGATCAAGAATTCAATCAACATCCCTGAGCTGGTGTTGCTCATTTGGTTCATTGAGTTGGTCATCTTGTCGGTTTGTGCACGTAGCATGTTACGACCTGAGGTAATGAAGTTGATCGTTAATAGATCCTCATTACGCCCAAAGCGGTTACATAAACGATAGTGGTCTTGTTGAGCCTTGGTATCACCTTTTGCGTCTACAAAGATATAACCTGAGTTTTGTACGTACTGGTTGGCACAGTTACCTAGCATGTATTCTGTTTTACCCGAACCCGTAGTACCTAACACAATTTGATGTGTACGGTCATCGGAGTTAGATGCATAAACAGGTAGACCAGTTTCACGGCAACGACCAAGGTAAGTCACACCCTCACCTTGTAGCTTATCGCGATTGGTACGTGCGTATTCCAAAAAGGCTTTTGGATTGTCCAGTACGTCATCTTTTACGCGTGATGTAATGTCAGTTGACGCATCCAGTGAGTTTGAATGCAACGGCGCACGGAATGGCCACTCAAAAAAGTAATCATTCGGATGTGTGTAGCGTTTTAATAGGTAATACGCGATCCCTATAAATATCTCACCGCCAAACGGAACAACAAACAAAATAACTGCAATAGCACCAAGAACGCCAACCAAATAATTAGCGCCGTCTGGCGCTGTAAGTTTTAAATGGATTTTCTCTAAGCCTGATCGTGTATCACGCTTAAGCGAACTTGGCCTGAACTTTGTTTGTGTGCCGTATTTTTGTGTAGAAGCCATGCTTTGCGACCTACTCTTTTATCTTCAGGATAATAGGCAAAGTCGTTGTTTAACGACCTTACCCATTTCCAAGCACTTCAATGTATATACCAATTAACGCAAATCTATATAGCTGATTGGAGTTAAGAAGAAACAGCTTCAGACTTACGTTGGTTCAGTAATTTTTTCTTCATGTTTTGCTCAAGTTCATAGCGTTGATATTCAACAACCATCTCTTGTGCCATGGTAGAAATCACTGAAGCAGTTGCTTTGTTTTCGTCAAAGTCCGTGCCTTTATTTTTGGCATTTTTCTCAATCATGGTACGCCGTGTCTTAATCTGGTTCTTCGCACCTTTTGGGTAAAATTGTGCAAGGACCTTCAACGCCTTACCACGTTCACCGATAAGGTCATACGTGTAGTTACGGAGCGCACGTTCATCGGGATGTGTACTGAGTGACCATAAAAGGATTGGACCAAGTGAAACGGTATATAAGCCCGAACATTCCATTTTTTCGAGTTTAATTTTACTGAAGTACGTTAAGCCTTGATCTGAGAAACCTACGTTACCTGAACCAAGAGCATCCATTTCTAGTTGAGTTAGACCGATACTGTCACGAATAGCTTCACGAGATTCGCGTGTACCAGGATCGACAATCACATACGCCGTAGCAAAGCCAACCAAGTCTTTAAAGTCTTCTACTTTGTGTGATGCCAAGTTAAGACGAGCACCCCATTTACGCAATGTACGTGCGTCTTCAGCCAATTCTTCTAATAGGATTGGATCGCCTTTCGCAACGTGCAATTCGTCATAAGACATAATTTTGCGGTCTTCAAGAAGCTCATTAATCAGTTGGGTTGCATATTCACGATAAGCTTGTGGGAATTTTGGAATATCGTCACGGCTCACGGCGAACTTACGCTTAATGAACATCCGTACAATCTGGAAGAATAGAGATGTAGTTTTAGGATCTGATGATGTCGCAACTTCGTTTAAGTCGATAGAAGCTACACGAGCGTTACCGATGTCAAAGTTAGTGTGATAGAAGAATGCTGGATAGGTATTTTGTGCAGCCATAATCTGATGCGCCAAAAAGTCCAGTGCTCGTTCATTATCAATATGAACATCACTCCAAACATCTAAAATTGATGAATCAGAAAGGGTTTCAATCATATCGCCAATAGTCGGCATTGCGTAACGGTGTGCCAACGTGCGTCCACGGATCTCATTCAAAGAATGGAAAAGGTCACGTAGAGCGTAATAAGAAATATCCTTACCTTGTTCAGAATGTGGCTCAATCAGTCCGTGTTTTTCCATGATGCGATCTAGTTCTGGATCTGCAAAGCGCATGTACTTACGTGCTTTATGATCAGCATTCGTATCATCAGCAAAATAGAATGTACGGCGTAGGACCGCACCAATAACGTCAGAAGTATTTTTGGCTGGTTGCCCTTTCAATTCAGGCGGTGTTACCAATGAACTTAAAAACGCTGTCATTTGACGCATTTCGTAGTTTAACGGGTAGCGTAAGCCCATACTGAATTCAAGCGGATTAATCGCTTCTTCTTTTGAGTTTTTAATACGCTTATAGATGGCATAGTGACGTAGCTCTTCAGGCAATGAATCTTGCACTGTTTCTACTAACCCACGGCTTGACTCACCCACATCGACAATATAGGTCAACGGGATACGCTCGTTACCAGGCATCATGATGTCCTCAAGCATGCCTTTGTTCATTGTGACCGATTTACCCGTACCCGGTTTACCAATGTTAATAGTCGTCCATACAGTCACTTCATTTGAGAACGAATCAAGAATAATCAGTTTACCGTCTAAGGTTTTGTTGAGCTGATGCCCTTTATGGAATGGTGAGTTAATACGTGTCAGCGGTAACATGTAGAACACATCAAACAGCGGTGCCGGTGAAATAGGTGCGTGATTACGTACCATCAAGCCCGGTATATGTGATGCCCAAGTCAAAATAGGATCGCCAGCCTGTTCCATGACTTTTGCACCGCCCCACGCTTCAAAACTCTTCCAAAGCTTTTGGCGCCGTCCTACAAGAATGTTTACACCATCTTCGGTATTTGGTGCCCATGTCATCATGGTCATTTGCAGACCAGCAACAGTGTCTACTTGATCTAGGTCATTTTTAGTGGCCATCAAAATGTTACCAGCATTACGAATGGCTTTGTTTTGTGCCGTCATAAAGTGAATAACGCTTGATAACGTGCGTTTCATCATGGTTCCAGCCATACCATCACCAGTAATACAGTAACTCACCGCATATGGGATAGAACGGATGTTACCGCTAGTGTCGTGCGTTTTGGCCTGGTGTAATAAGCGGAATAGCGTTTCAAACGTATTCGTCTTCGCTGGATATATATCTACCATCAATGGAGCATATACAACGCCGTCAGTGATAACACTTCCCACTGGATAGAATGAACCTTGACTTGTACCAGGTAAGATCGCATTCGTCATGAGTTGTTCTGAGATCGGTTGATACAAAACGTGTGACGCATCATGTTCTGATGGTATTTCTTTCCAACGCATCGGTAAGCGTGTATTCAGCATCGGCACAGACAAGGTGAAGTCATCTGAAGTTGAATGTGAGGCAATTTGTTTTTTAATCGCTAGACCAGCTTCAACAACATTCAATACTTCATAGATTGCTGGAAATTCTTCAGTTGAGAGTGAGTTTAAGAATTGTGAGACAAAAGACTCATGGTGTACGTATAAGCTGTCCGATGATTTAAGCATGTCTTGAGCATTGACCGTACTTGGCATTGTAATTTGCGACAGTAGCTTTTTACGGTTTTTTGAGTCTTGAGCCTTATCGATTGGCGATAGTAAGGTTGGCTCAGAGATTAAAGCGATATAACAGCTTTCGTTAAATACACCGCCTGAAATGGTTTCTGTCATTTCATCAATGATGATGTCTAGATTCATCGCACAACGCGCCGTGGTCGCCTTTTGCATGGCATTCAAGTCATGAATCGCGTATGGCGTCTCATGGTCTACTTTGAACGCTAGATGAATCGTATGTCCACGGTCTTTGAAGTAGTTACGCATGTTGCTCGTCATCAAACCAATTTGACGGCTGAATGCATCACCACTAATTAAACTCTTAATCCCCTTGTATTCGATGATCGTAATCATTGTACCAGTTTTTGTGACAAACGTATGTTCGTCCGATACTGTTTCTAAATCGCAATAATCCTCTACGTCAGCTTTCATGCTTTGTAGGAATAACATCAATATAATTTCAATCTTGGAGTAACCAGTCTTTTTATAACCAGACTTCTCAGCTTTCTTCTTACTCATTTAAACACCTTTATTCACCTTTCTACGTCTATCTTTGATTAGACATGCCTTTAAGCATTAAGCACTAAAAAACGGTAATTCTCTTAAAACGTTAATCGCACTGTCGAAATCCTTATTTTGAATTGCGACCTCAAGACTTTTTACAGAGGGTTTTAAGCTTGTATCTAAAACCAACCTTAATAAAAGCTCATAGTAGGTACTGTTAAAAGGGATATTATCATTTTTTGAATTAGTAAATACATCAGTTTTAACGGTTTCGTCCTCTTTTAATTCGACATACTTCTTAAAACTATTTAGGTCAAACACTAAACCCTTATTAAGCAGTTGCCAAAACGCCGTTTCTAAAACCTCTTGGCTTTCACCTAAAGTACCCACCTTGAAGTTTAAGGAACCTGTATTTTTAAGTTGGAAGTGAACCTTATCAAGCTCTATGTAGATCTCTTTGTTCTGGTATAAGCCCTGTTCGTGGAAAACTTTAGACACCGATAGCTTTAAGTTTTGGTATATACAAAAAGATTGCAGCGAACTCATTTTTAAGTTGCCCGTATCTATCTGGTTTGTCGCATCTTCTACGGACGTTGGTAGATGTATCATCGGAAAGTAGCGTGTCAGTTCTTCAGACAGTTTCTTTTGTTCCAAAACGCTTATAATTGATAATGGATTGTCAAATCCAAAGTTGGTGCTTAGTAATTTCTTATGCTTCACACTCACACTTTGCTTAACCTGTATTTCAACGTCTAAGCCACTCAGCGCCGTTATTTTGTTTAGGTGTACCAAAGTGTCATCCAACAGCAAACAATCGCTGTTAACGGGGATATTCATCAACAGTAGCGCTTTAATCAGTGGATCTTGAAAATGCCCCGTTGAGTCTTCACCAGTTGTTGTCTGATTCCCTATCGCTATATGTACAACATGGAGTAGCATTAGCGTGTTAGATGTATGACCAGTGTCGCGAGTCGTTGGTATATACAAATCGTTCAGGAAGTTGAAAGCCTCAGTACCTATAACGCATAAGCGAAATATCGATAGCTGATCGTGCGTTTCCTTTGGTAGTGCATCTATCCCAAGTTCCCAATATTTGTAGATGTATGGACCAATAAATGAGTATTCATCATCATTCAATATGTCCGTCTCAAATACGCTATCCAATACCGCTATATCATTCACTATGTCAGGCTTAAATGGCTGTAACACTATGCCCGATATAACGTCTTCTAAGCTCATATCTATGTATTCGGTATCTGTTAAGCATTCTGTCATTTATGTGAACTCACTTATCACCCAAACCCTTAAATACATCTAGTGTTTGGTAGTACTCATACTGCTCGTCAGTAAAGATATTCGGGGAAAATACTATGTAGTGGTTTGGCAGATTAAAGCTCTCGTATGCTTCGTCTGATACCTTTTCCAAAGCTTTTGCGAGTTGATACAAAGAAAAGTTTTTGTTCTCTTTGATGGCATTCAAATACCACTCTTTGTACTTGCGGAGCTGGTCTACGTAATCAACGTTCGCTACCAACATATCTTCTTGCTTGGCTTCTTCATATTCAGCCATTGTGTTGAACTTAATGTCCGTGAAGTACAGTTGGGTATCAATTGTTTGGGTTCGTGTCTTAATCGCATTAAACGCCTGTATATCCTCAAACATATTACGTGCGTATTCTGCTTCAGACATCTTTGTAGGATTAGGGCGTTGATGGCGCTTTAACGGCTCTACAAGCAAGCTTTGGCGATGTCGCCGTGCGAACTTAGCAAGCTCAGGATCTTGGTTGTCAGACTTATGCGATAACACCAGTAATGCACGTTGATATTGATTAAAGATCTCTTGAGGTATGTTCGTACTCAATACGCATATTTCAGCTTTCTTTTCCAGTGATAGTGCAAAGATGTGGTTTTGTGCATGGCATAGCGTACAGACCGCTACAATGTTCTCAGCCGTATGGTTGCTATGATCGCCGTCTAAGTGATGTGGCTCTAAAAAGTATTCGTCATAGAAATCACAAAAATAGCATTTAGCTGGTTGTGAAGACATTATTTGCTTTATTGTCTCATTGGTTTTAAAACCATCATGGATAGTTTTATCTTGACGTATCTCTTGCTTGTCGTTTACGCCGTTAATAGGTCTTAAAATACCAAACTTACGGTTTATATGTTTCACTTAAACCCCTTAATACTATTAAGTAAGGTCTAATTAAAACATGTATATACTATTTTTAAAATAAAAAAAGCGCAGCCTAAGCCACGCTTTTAAACTTATTTATTATTGTATTACGCTTTACCAGTAATAGTGTTCGCAGCAGAGAACATGATGAAGCCTACGATTGATAACGCACCACCCACACCAATACAGATCCAAGCAGTTTTCTTTTTCTTTTGTTGATCTTCTTCTGATGTATACATCATATACAAACCAGTACCAACTAAGCCTAAACCAAGCACCATGAACACTACGATTAAGAATTTATAAACGTTTTGACCTAATGTTTCACCACGGCCTAAGATTTCATTCGCATCAGAACCAGCAGCGTGTTTTCCGTAAGCTGTACCACCTGGGTTCCATGTGCCAGTGTTTGCATATGCAACTTGACCCATTAATGCAGAAACAAAAGCTAAAAACATTACTTTTGCGCGGAATGCAGTCGCTTTTACAGTGCGAACTGAGTGTTTTACTAATGATACCATTGTCATTTTCCTTTTATTTAATATACGGGAGCTAATCTCCGCACTGTAATTAAACATTCTTAAAACCCTATTGCTTTAAGTTGCTTAATTTTAAACTTCTCGTTAAATATCTTCAATATCTTATACAAGGTTTTTAAGAAACTCTCACCCTATTTTAAGAAGATTGTTTAAAATATTGTAAAAAAGGTTCCTCCTATTTGTGTTCCAAAGGTATTAACAAAGACATCGTGTACGTCCTGAACGTATACGCATAATACACCTGTTATAATTAAAACCCATGCTTTGCGGTATGTCGCATTGCCTTGAGCATCAATTTTCTCTACAAAACCATATAAGCCACGAGCTACCGCTATAATCCCTACCAGTTGCGTAAAACCTACAACCGCCGTAACGATATATGCACCTAAATCATTAGCACCAGCATTAGGCAAGTAACTTTGTACCGTTACAAGTTCTATGCCATTACCACCAAACAATGAAGAACCTAGTGCACCAATGATATATCCGTCATATCCAAGTGATGCAAAAGCACCACCGATAAGAATCTTCAACAATGCCCCACCAGTGGTAGGCTCTTTCATTCCATGACCAAAGAACTTTTGTTGAGGTGATGATGCTTGCACTAAGTCAAAAAGCGCCGTGCCAGTAATCACCAACCCCGTTACAACAAAGCAAATGCGTATAAAGCTTAGTAGTGGACCGTATATGTTTAATATCGCTTTAACTATATCTAATGCATCCACGCTATTTTCCTTATTTCACCCAAATGGCTTGTTCGTTTTCGTCAACAGCATAGACCGTGCGATTGTCTGGCATCTTCTGACCTACATAGACTGTATATGTATGGTTTTGAGAATCTGTCATCCAAGCGCGATCGCCTACAACCGCAAAAGCATCCAAGCGTTTTGCACCTTTTGGAATTGATAAGGTTTTAGATCCCGATGTACTTAAAGCCTTTTGCTTAGTCTGGTCTTTAGCTATTTTGATTAAACTAGTCTTTAATTCCTTAATTGCCTGTTCTTGCAATTCAACAAGGTTTTTAAGATCGTCATTTTCAGCTTTCAGTTGTTCATTTTTGATTATGGTTTCTGATTGAGCAACTGCAGTTTGTTCGCCGTTTTGTACTTGCCCATGCGCTTGCTCTTTTTCTTTCAAACGTTGTAATAAAATAAGTGCATTCGTACCCTGACTTTGATAGAAGTTAACTGCCTCTATTCCTAGATCAGAATCAATCGGATACGACATGGATTTGTACATAATCATGTATTGACCAGTGGTAGGATCTTTAAACACAATATTTTCATCAACAATGAACGCCGTATCATCAGCAATACTATTGTCCTTTAAAGGTTGTTGATTTTGGTTGTATGTTGCTTGTGTTTGTTGAATGCCTTGACCAACAGTATCAATGGATTCTGGTGTTTGTTCTGGAGCAACTGCCGTGCTGACGTCTTTTGGTTTACTCATTTGTATCCAAAAGAAAGTACCAATCATAATTAAGGCAATAACACCAATAACAATAAGAAGTTTTGGAGGAATACCACCCTTCGCACTACCTTCGCCTTTTTGGGGTTTGCCTTCAGCATCTTTTAGATTTTTCTTTGCCTGTTCAGCAGTCATTTGATTATCAGACATTTCGCTTACCCCTTATTTTTCGGTGTTGTTACGTCAGCATCAAAAAAGACTTCAAATACTTTTCCGCTGTTAACGATATACGTAGTTGGTCGAACTGTTGATGTACGTGCCATGTTCGCCATTTCCGTACCAACGTTACCAATGATGTTCCCGGCAATTTCTTTATCGTTTGGCTCTTCCTTCGTGCTTACAACATTGCCAGTATTTGTGATTTGGGTTGTACCAATGTTTTGATAGGCTTGTCCGTAACCCTCAAAGATTCCAGCAGTAACCATACCGCCAAGCTTTTGCAAAGTGTGTTTTTGGACTTTATCAGCCATGCCCGATTGTTTTGTTCCAAGAGTTAAAGCTCGTACTTGGATTGCATACTCTTCGCCCTTAAACAACATACGGGTAAAGTTAAATTCAATATCCGCAGTATTCAGACCAACAGTACCAATAAGTTTTGCGCCGTTAAATTTACCGCCAATAACAGTAGCAAATAGGTTTTTACCTTTATCAGTATTCACACCTGTATCTAAACGCGCTTTCATTGTTGTACCAGCTTTAATGATTGCTAGTCCTTTAGTAGATTCGCTAGTCGTATTCGCAACGTTCAAGCTTCCAAGGTTTTGTTGCCCTTCCGATGCTTTAGTGTTGTGTGAATATTTATATGTTGAATATCCGTTGACCTTGTTCTTTGTATTAGAAAACGCAGCAAGTTGATCAACAAAAGCAGTTTGACTTAATTCACGCGTTGCAGCATTACGTTCTGCATAAGCAGCTGCTTGTTGGCTATATACACTAGCAACATCATTAGCAGCAGATGAAGCATGTTCATATTGTTGCGCGTAGTTAGTTTGATAAATCGGTGCGTTTTGATTAGCACCGTTTTGTGTTTGTGGTTGTTGTGGTAGACCACCGCTAGTTGGTTGAGGTAATGCACCACCTTGATTTGCCATATTAGCTCTGGCCATCTGGTCAAGTTCAAGCGTAATATTTGGTGTACCACCTGTTGCAGAACCGTTTACAGGTTGCCCATTTGGACCTGTAATAAAATTCTGATCGTTCAGATCGCCGTTTGGATCTTGTGTTGCAACTGTTTTAAATTCGGGCAAATAGCTTTCACCATTTTTGCCAGCTCGAGCAGCTTCTTCAGCTTGTTTTTGACGTTCATATTCTACATATTCAGGAGGGATAACATTTGTACCCTGTCCTTGGATTTCTGGTGTAGCAATAGCAACCTGATTATCTAAAGCTAGTTGGTCACTTTTCCCCATTGGGTTAAACATAAAAAAGCCTAATCCACCAACTACTACCAAACCAATAATTGCAACAACGCGAAAGCGCGTATCTGCAAAAACACGTTTTTTGTTAGCAGTTTTAATACTTGTATTTTTCAGTTTTTTAGGTTGGTCTTCTTCTGAATGAACTTGGTTTGCAGAAATAATAGTTTCATCGGTAGTACCTACTTCAGTGCTACGACTAGAATTCTCTTCAATGTCATTCGGGTTATTTTGTTGGTTCGTTGAATCCATTTTTAATTCTCACTTAATGACTTAAAATGCGTCTTCGAGGTAAACAGTTTTAGGTGTACCGCCAGTCGTTGAAAATGTGATGTACTTCAGATCTTCAGAATCTTCATAACGGAAGATCTTCATACCGTTGTTAGCGCGGAAAGAACTCAAAAAGGCTGGTTGAATAACACCAAAGTTACTACGCACATATATATAGCCACCAAACTTCCAAGCACGGACATTAGGACTATCGGTTCGCATTTCAACAGCACCCTCAGGCGCTAAGCCATCCATAAATTGCAAACTCACACCATCTGGAATAATCGATGTTTGATTGCCTGTTGAATACATAGCTTTGGCTGTTGGGCTTCGACCAGGTATACGTGCGTCTACACGAACATCTAAATCACGTTGGCCAGTAGCTAACATCAAAATTACTGGAGCACCCAATCCCTTTAATGTGACCGTTACGTTTCCGAAAGCAGCTGGATCTAATGGTTCGATTGAAAGGATGTTAGTTTCAGGGATTTCGTCTGGCTCTTTTTCGTTTTGCTCACCTAAGCCATCTGAGAAACGTCCACGGTCCAAAGAAATCTTTTCAATGTTCCATGGATTTCCTGAAGAATCGCTAAAGACAATAGTAGATAGCATGCCAGCGCTTAAACGAATTACTGGCGGTTCCTCACCAGGGTTTAATGAAATACCCAAACTACGGGTTTTCGCTTGTGGCGTATTTACATAAGGACTAGAAAGGCTTCGTTTTTGTTGCAACAAAAGTCCTTTAACTATTTTTGTTTGCTCAGGTGTGAACTGCAAACCAACAAGATTGTGAACCTGTCTGTCAATTTCCGATGCTGTATCAACTACCTCAGGTGCAACCAAAGGAGATTGAGCATCCGCAAAAGTATTCGGAGGCATATCAGCAGCATTAACTATTGTAGTTAATGCAGTAGAAGCAAAAAGAGCCAAAGATAATTTTTTCAATTTCATAAGTATCATCCAATTAACGCGCTGGAGTTAACGTAATTGTCTTAACAGCAATACCGTTGTAGTTCAGATAAGAACGTGGATGCTCAACAATAGTAACTGTCGCAATGAAGCGGTGAGTCTCTTTAGGTTGTTTGTCACCTAAGAAGAATTGAGTAGTGATAGGAACACGAACAGTCCAACTAGGTTCTGCAGCATGTAAATCACGGTTTTCGATTTGTGGAACATCAGTAGCAGTAGTTCGCATCGTTAGGTTGTTTTGTACGATTGTGCCAACTGTTTGTGATTGAGCGATTTGCTTCATCAATGAATCTTTACCGCCCTCAGTGAAATACATTGAACCAGCATTGTTAATAACGTCACGCCAGTTCAAGAAATCAAAGTTGTAGACAGAAAGAATTGCACTCTTACCGAATTCAGAAATAACAACGTCAGTAACGCGAGGGTTTTTTGATGCTTCGATTGGACAGATAACCGAGTTATCTACTGTTTGAACAGCTTTGACTTTTGGGTATGCATTAAAGGCAGCAAAAATAATCATCGCAAGAACAGCACTCACGATAAAAGCGAAAAACACGAAAACAAGCCATCGTCTTAACTTTGCAATCTCCTTATCTTTTTCATCCACCTGTTTTCTGAGCCAAAGACTAGGATCACAAGAACCTATTTCAGCGTTTTCATTAGATTTGTCTTTAGACACAACAGCACTCCTATTTCGCTGGCTGATATATAACAGATGGAATTGGACGATCTGATTTAGAGCTAAGCACACACTTAACTGGTGTGCCGTCATCAAAAACCAAAGATTCAAAATCTGTTGTGGTGAGTTTAAAAGCTACAAAACTAAGCGTTGTTAAAACGGTTAAAATGCACAATGAGGCAAACGTACTAACCAACACTCTTAAAAGCCTTGCGTATTTTCTTTTACCTATTATTGATACTTCAGCGTAAGGAGAACCCCATGTTGAAGTAGTCAAATTAGTTTTAGAGTTATCCATTTAGTCAATCACTAAACCCGACTTTAATTCGTCCTTATAATAGTCGGTATTAAACTCATTTGCTATATTAAGATCAAAATAATAAAAGGTATCTAGGTTATTAGCTAAAAGTGTTTTAACAAATTCATGGCTACCATTAACGTTTTCAATAGAATCTAAAGTAGGCTTTATACTAAAACCACTATGGCCTCTCCACTTTCGCCCATAAAAGTTAGAAGCAGTATCTTTACCAGCATGTCCAAAAGCACCAGCTATCACAAACTTATCAATACCCTTTACCTTAGCATTTGCAATACATTGATGCCTTGTACTGTATAAAGTAGGTCGTTGATCTTCATTAGTTAAAACCTTGCCTCTAAGCTTAAAGTAATTGATATAACTTAAACGTAAACGCTCTTGCAGTATTTTAATAAAAGTCTGTTTTTCATCCCATCCAAAGGTATAGCCACTAGTTTTATTTAAACTAGATACCTTTCTCACATACCTATTTAGCAAGTTCCAATAAAGGTATATCTTTTCTTGATCTTCATGTTTAAGGTCATCAAGTATTAAATACCTTTTAAGTCCATTAGCCCGACCATGTGTAGCCTTGCCATTTTCCACAATCATGATCAGTTTTGGTCCTTTTACTGCACAACAGAATGAAACGGAAAACCACTCAACAGGACGCAATCCAACAACAAGATTGGCATCAACAAAAGCAACCATCATCCGATCAAACTCACTAACCCTGGTGTTACTCTCGTTCTTATGCTCGAATTCTCTTACCAAGTAGTTGTAAAACGTGCGTTCAAAGTACTTTGTTTTCAGCTCAGAAGTACGCTTAGGTTTGTCCTTATTAGCTGTATATTTTGTGTTAATGATTCTTAAATATAATTCTTCTAAAAAATATTCATCAAAACCAGCATCTATATCTTCATCATTAATAGAGCCATTATTTAGCTCATTAAGCTTTAGACCGATTCCATACACTAAATATGCACGATATGTTCTAAATGTAGATTCCGCGTAATAACCATTTTCAGATTTAGTTTTAAATTCAGAATATATGTTTTCATATAACATTTTTAAATCTAGCTCTGAACTATCTAAATGTTTATCAATTTTTTGCTTAAGCTCAATATCATATTTGGTCTTAGTAGAATACGGAAAATCTTCTATACGACTTGTGTATTCTTTTAATGTCTTTGGATAGCTATTAGGATTCTCAAAACTGCTCACCACTACCACCCTTTATCCACATGCAAAACATGAGCACATACTACAACGTTAAACACCTTTCTAAAAGTACTCGTTAAAACGTTTTTCACTTTAAGCAAAATGTTTTTCACTTTTAAGCCCAATAAATGCGAATGTCTTTTTTGACTCCTCTCTTGTTAGTACAGTGGAAAAATCAAAAAAATGAAGTTGAGAAATCATAAAAACACAGTGGTCCTTTTTTACAGTGAAGTGCTTGATATGCATAGTTTCAATAGTCTTTTGCCAGTTGCGATGCCTTAAATTTTTAGGGAAAAATACGACTCTAAGCCTATCATTATTGCAGTTTAATTGGTGTTTAAGGTGTCAAATCTTTATATTTAAGATGCACAGCACTAAACCATAAGATAGGTTTTTATAAGTAGCAGCTTTAATGTCTTTAAACTTTTAAATTAGGAATGGTATATACCAAGATGCATTTTTTCTTCAAACAGTTTTTATCAATTTATTTAATATTAAAGAAGCTGGCTTATAAATAAATTGCATTATCACCAATAATATTTTTAATATTAATTAAAAAAAGCATATTAACATCTTTATTAATATACTTCTATACTGTAAAATATAAATTACAGTATTAATAATATTTTAATTAAAAAAAGAATAAATGTACTTTGTTATTTTCTGTATAAATTATATTCTAAAAAAAGAACAAAAAAGAATAGAAAAGATAATAAAAAGAAAGAATAAGACTATAAAGGAATATAAAAGACGTCTAGCAAACTATAAGAGCTCATTTACTCTCTATAATTGATTGAAAAAAGTACGTTGTATTTCCATTTCAGATAGGTACTACTAAAAAAAAGCATTGTTTTGGACAGACAATGCACTTAAAAAGAGTATTTTTTACAGATTTGTCTTGTTTAGGCCAGGTACGACTGCCTGAAGAACGCCCTTAGATATACGTTAAAGCTTATAAATTAGGTTTAAGCGAGTGCCTAAAAGTCGGCTTTATACCTTTTAAGGGATTTTTTATAATTAATAAAGTGCATTTTAATAGTTTTTAGACTAAAATCATTTTGTCTTTATACCCACTTAATCCGGAGTAAAAATGAAGCACAATAAAAAGCTTTTAAGCGTTCTTGTAATTGGTTTAATGATGTCTGGGTGTGCTAGTCGTGATGTAACGCAATTAAACGTAGCAAGCCCTTTATCTATTATATCTGAAGCATCTCAAGAGGCTTTAATTGCACAACAGAACTTAAAGAACTCTTCTGCAATTCAAATGCAAACTGTTCAGAAGAAACAAGGTAGCATCAACCATGACCTTTTAAATATCGACTACATAGGCGATCCAATACCTTTAATTAAAAGTATTTCTAGCCAATACGGATACCGTTTTGTAGAAGCTGGTCCTACTCATGAGCTTCCAATTGTTAATTTTAATAAAAAGCGTCTTACTGGTGTAGAAGCTTTACGCGATGTTTCTGCATATTTAAATACTGCTTCGATAACTCTAGATCATCAAAATAAAAGTATTTTATTGACTTATAACTAATACCCTTTAAATCCTTTTATACATATCTGGAGTTTTTATGGACTACTCTAATAATGCTTCATTACAAGAGCTACTAAACCCATCTAACCAGTCTTCTTTAGAAGTTCATGTTAGTAATGTTGAACAGCAAGCTCGTTATGAAGCCATGCTTGAATTAGTTAAGCAAAAAGGTATTAAGTTAGGGATCAATACTTATTTAAGCAACGCTCGTGAGGTCATCAAAAGCCAAGAGCGTAACCTTGATACAATCTTTAACTTTAAACCTTACATGATCAAAGATGTTGTTGTTCCCCCGGTTATTATTGAATCAAAAGATGTAACTGAGACACCTAATGCCATGTCGTACAAGACGACTAAGCAGACTTATAAAATCTTGAAACAAGCTCGTTTCAGTACTCGTGCACCTGATTGGCGTCAGTACCTTGTTTTCCCTACACTTGATAGCAATGTTGATTACGTGACTTTCATTCCGAAAGAAATGTTACCAGCTAACGAACAAGAACGAAAAATATGGAAAGAGACTGCTGCTAAGTCTTATGAAATGGGTTTAGTTGAGGGCCGAAATATTGTTGAAGATGCAGTAGATCGTCTTAAACGAGATTATTTGGGGATGGTTACTTTCCATAAGTTTGTTTTAGAGGGCAAGTTATCAATGCCAGCAATTAGCAGTCAATCACTGGCTGTTTCTTCTACACAAGACACTATTGCTCTTGATATGAAATTGCTTCAAATCCAACAATTACCGCAGTTCAATTCAAATATTGAAACTTGGAAACCAATTCTCCAACCTGAACAAATTGCACCTAGCTATCAAATTCCAAAAATTAACCTTGTTAGCGAACCTTAAGTTCGCTAACTCAATTGGAAGTTTTAAATGCAAATGAAGGTTTCGACATTAAAAGCAAAATCTGCATTATTTGATGTTAACAAGATTAAAGGATCTGAAAATAAGATTCTGACAGCTACCAAAGACATTCGCAAAGACTACGATTCTAGCCGTGGTTTTGGTTTGGCTACATTAACAGCCATAACGACATACAAAGATCCGAAACAAGGGTTTAAAAGTCGCGATGAATTTGAAAGTCTTCTATATGAAGCATTAGCTCATGGTGCTTCAGATATTTTCATTAGTCCAGATCGCCCCATCACAATGATGAAAGACTTGGAGTTATATTCGTTAACACACCGTATTATCAATCGTGATGAAGCTCTACACATCCTAAGAACGATTGCTGATGAAAATGCCTACTTAGTCCTTATTAATAATAAGTTTATTAATAAGGCATATCGTATTCTGCAGAAAGACGCTTCAGGTAAGGAAACTCGTTATAACTTTCGTGTGAACGTATCTCGAACTTCGTATCGTGGATCTGGAGATTCTTTTCAGATAACGTTACGTACAATTTCTGGCATTCCCCCTCACTTTTCAAAAGTGGGTTTAGATGAAGATTTCATTAAAAGATCGCTACCTCACAATGGTTGCTACATCATTGGCGGAATCACTGGTTCTGGTAAAAGTACAACACTAGCTTCAAATATTCGCTATGTGTTGGAAAATAATACTCATATTCGTGGAAATATTTTGACTCACAACGAGCCTATCGAATACGAGTATGACGCAATTGAAAGCACACACAGTATTGTTAGTCAAAGCGAAATCCCCAATAACTTCGAGACTTTTGCGGATGCAAATAGAGAGGCGATGCGTAGACGTCCTGCTGCAGTTGAAATCGGTGAATTGCGAGATAAAGAAACAATTTCTGCAGCTCTAGAACTTTCTTTAACTGGCCACCCTGTTTTTGCAACGGTTCACGCAACCACCGTAGACAAAATTATTCCACGTATGTTGAAGCGCTTTAAGCATGAAGAACATCTTCAGGCTGCAGCTGACATTATTGGTTCAGTTTATACATTGATTGCTCAACGTCTTGTTAAAGATGTGAACGGCAAGGTATTTGCTGTAAGGGAACACTTAATTTTATCACCTCAACTGAAAGAAGAATTGCTTTTAATTGATGATATTCATGCTCAACAGAAGTTTATTCGAGAGTTAATGATTAATTCTGATGGTTCAGATCCAAACATCAGTAAGAGTTTCAGGAAACAAGCTGACGATCTACTCAAAGCTGGTCGTTTGCATGAAGACTACTATTACAAACTGATTTATTAAGAGGCGAATATGGATGATCAATATGCACACTGGTCGCAATTTAGATTAAATCTAATCCTATGGGGCGGTTTAAACGGATATTTGTTTATACCTTTTCTAGCTGTTGTTATTAAGTTTTCCTTGTTCAAACTTATGCTTTTCATCGGCTTGATAGTAGCAACATTGGTTATTGAAAAAGTATTTAAATACAAATACAGCTATATCCCCTCTGCTCTTAGACGCTTAGTTTTTGGGGGCAATAAATACACTAGACGCGGTAGAAGACGTTACTCGTTGTAAATCTTGAAAAATTGAAAGGTAAACTTATGAAAAATACTCAAAATGAAAAACCAGCGATTGAAGAACGTTATATTGTTCTAGGTATTGATGATGGACATGGCGGTACAAAGCTTTATGCTGGTCTAGATCAAGATGGAAATGAAATCAAACTGACTATTCCTAGTATTGCTTATTCAGGAAAAGTCCTCACTGGCGAAGAGGATTCTACTGACTATTATGTGGTTAAAGTAAATGAAAACTTTTATACAGTTGGTAAGAAGATCAATAGTAGTGTTCCTCTGGATACCAGAACAGACGAATACCCGACATCTGAATATAACAAGGCACTAATACACCAGGCAATTAAGGCCTATATTGACCATATCGGAACATATGATGGTAGAGCGTTTGCAATCGCTACTTCACTTCCTGTTAGTCGCTATTACACACCTGAAAAAACCAAAAACATGCCACTTATTGATATGAAAACTAATTTTCTACTCAATGGTGATGTTTGCTTCAACTTAAAAGATCATAAAGCTGGTAAACCGCTTAATATCATTAAAAGACATATTGTTAAATGTGAAGCTCAAACAGCTTATTTTAATGAGATTATTGATGTACACGGAAACGGTTCAGAAGATAGTGATCTTTTAATAAGTTCTGAATGTGCTGTAATCGATATTGGCGGTAAAACCACTGATATTGTAGTCACATTAGATGGAGGAAACATGCTTGATGGCCATCGTTCTACATCACGTAACCTTGGTATTCTTACCATCTATGAACGAATCACTAGCTTAATTCTTGAATCTGGCTATAAAACAGTTAACGCTAACTGGCTAGATTTCGCACTAAAATCTGGAACTTATGGTATAGGATCTCAAGCCAAAGATATTACAGGTTTAATTCAGCAAGCTAAAAACGAATTCATGATCGAATTAAATAACTTTATCTCTAAACAGATCGGTGGAGGCGATGATTTAGCATTAGTATTATTTTGTGGAGGCGGTGCAGCTTTTCTTGAAAAAGAGATTAAAGAAAAGTACGACTTACCGAACGTAAGAATCGCTGAATCACCAGAGTACGCCAATGCTAAAGGTTTATATAAGTTAGCTAAATACATGTATAAAATGTACGCAGAAATCAAATGACAGATTCAAACTACATACAACTATCCTATCAATTAATTCACTTAACAAGAGAAGATCTTGATGTGATTAGTAATGTTAATAGAAATCTACCAGGTCTAGACTTAAACGCTTTTAGTTTAAGTCTGCTGTATTTAGGATTTATCTTTTGTACTGACAAGCAGAAGATTTTTCTAAATGCGCCAGTGCAAAATGAAATAGACGAGACGTTTGCACAGCCTGTACGAATGAAAATAGATAAAAATGCAAATCAAAAACTATTTAATTCAATTAAAAAACATCCTCAAGGAAAGCTTCGTAGAAATTACATAACTGCTGTTTTACATGCTGGTATAGCGGTTCTAATTGAGCTTTCATACCTTTATAAGTTGTATGAAGTTAATGAGGATATGGCAAGCCTATATTCTGTCAATTCTTTCCTATTAAGGTTTGGCTTAAGTACTTGTGTTGAAACATACACCAAGTTTAATACTGCTTACTATGTGTACGATATTGAATATCTTGAAAAAAAGTATCTTGATCATATATCCATACAAATACCAGAAAGTAGTAAGGAGCAAATTGAACAATCACCTAAAAAGCCCGTAACTAATTCTATCAAGAGCAAGGAGGTTCCTGTTCAAAAAGCAGTTAAGATAAAGGAAGCTAAACATACTGAACATAAAAACATTCAGGACCACTCCCCTACCGTTGAAACATCTCAAAATACCGAAACGTCCGAAATTAACAATGCTAAACCAAGTCAAAACGTATCTGAATCAAAACCAGTAACCAATCCAAGTAGTTCGGATTGGCTTAACCAGACTTTTAATCCAGATCTATTATAAAAAAAACCGGCAATGCCGGTTTTTTTCATTCAAAGTTTTGAAACTTCAATCATTCAAGCTCTTAAAAAACTCTTCAATTTTTCTAGCTTTCTCTTCTGTAATATCTGCATCCAAGGCTACTCGCAACTTAAGTACACTCTTACCTTTGGTACCACATTCAGAACTCATAGAACCAAATTTAACGCCCTTATCTGTCTTAAAATCGAATTTAATCTTACTCGGTTGTTCTTCAGTAGTAGCTTCTTCAGTTTTTTCAGGCTTAGTCGCCTTATTTGCTTTTTCTTCTTCACTCAAAATAGCTATAAATCCTTTATGACGCTTGCCCGTGGATTTAAATTCTTCAACGTATTTATCCCATTCTGGTCTTAACAAGTCGAAAATTGCTTTTTCAGTTTTAGTTTCTAAAGCTTTATTTATTGCGGTATTCACTTCTTGAGCAATATATCCAGAAATTAGCTCAGGATCTTCGTTCAAAGAGTCCAAAATGAACTCAGGTAAGTCTAGAATATATTTGAGACGGAAATACTTCGACTTATCAATCGCAAATTTTTCAGTAACAAATTCATAACTTTCAAAAGGATAACCAAACTCTTCACATAATTGCTTGATTTTTAATATGCTTTCAAAATCTGAAAGATTTTGTCTAGCAGTATTATCCAATAAAGCTGTTATAGCAGCTTTATCATCATTCATAGATGTTTTAACTAAAGCAGTAATTCTCTTGAGCTTTAAAATCTCTTTAATTGCTCTAAAACGTCTCTCACCAGCAATTAACTCGTAACGATTACCCTTCTGTCGAACTGTAATCGGGTTAATTTGTCCATTAGTTTCTATATCAGCAGCCAAAATTGGCAACTTCTCATATACACGTTTATTCATGATACGTGGTTGATAAGGTGATGGATCAATTAAATCAATGTCGATTGATTCTAAATGAGATCCGCTAACAATATTTTTTGTTTCTCGCTTAGCTAGTGGGTTAAGACTCCCCTCTTCTATGGTTGGAGTCGCTGTATTTTCTTTTACATCAGTAACTTGAGCATCACTCCCTGTTGCATTAGCAACAGATGTTTTTTTCATGCTTTTTACTTTATCTTTAAAGTTCATATCAGCACCTTATAATTTTTTGTATTCAGAAACCATTAGATCTACAAGTTGATTAATTGCTTGTTTTGCTGGTGTTTCTTTTCCAGCATCCAGATCAAATACGGAACACTTAACATATGATGCTTGACTAAAAACCGTAGCATTTGGAATACAGATTAATTCCTTATTTACCAGTTTTTCTTGCAATTTTGGTTGAGCATATTCATTGCGAATATCTTCAGCCAAGGTAAGATCCACTGTATTACGCTTGTTATAAAAGTTTAGTACTGGCGATAGAATTTTTAAATCTGGATTGCTTGTCTCTAAGTCATCCATAGAGTTAAGTATATCTTCCAAACCCTGAATACTGTATTCACCCTGTAATGGAATTAATAAACTGTTTGATGCTAACAAAGCATTAAAAGTTAGAGTTTCCATTCGCGGTGGACAATCTAACAAAATAAAGTCGAAATCCCCTTTTATCTTTCTTAATACACTTCTAATAATTTCATTAGGAACTGGACTAGAACGCTGAATATTGATTTCAACATCACGAATGTTATTAGCACAAGCAATCAAAGACACATTTTCAAAGTTGGTTTTATCTGGACCTTGTATAACATCGTGAATGTTAATTGTTTTATAGTTTTCAAAAATATCTTTTAGAGTGCCATCTATATCGTTAATATCTGGAACATTTGAAATATGTTTTGTTGCATTACGTTGGCTATCTAAGTCGATTACTAAAACCGTATAACCTAATTTTCCAAGCTTAGCAGCACAATTCACCGTAGATGTTGTTTTGCCCACACCACCTTTAAAGTGGATGCTTGTACAAATATAAGTTTTTCCTGAGTTCTTTTCCATTTTTCAATCACCTTTCAAGTAAAGTCAAACAATACAATATTTGAAAAATATTTAAAATACTTTTTCACTTTATTTTTAATATATTTCAACTTTTTCAATCTATATGCCTAACATGTGTCCATATCTTATGTGTTTTTCATTATCAGACTGATAACAGCTTTAGATTCCTTGGCGTGGATTTTTTCATTATCAGACTGATAACAGCTTTAGATCCCTTGGCGTGGTTTTTTACATTATCAGACTGATAACAGCTTTAGATTTTTAATCGTGGATTTTTTCATTATCAGACTGACAACAGCTTTCGATTTTTAATCGTGGATTTTTTCATTATCAGACTGATAACAGCTTTAGATCCCTTGGCGTGGATTTTTTCATTATCAGACTGATAACAGCTTTAGATCCCTTGGCGTGGTTTTTTTCATTATCAGACTGATAACAGCTTTAGATTCCTTGGCGTGGTTTTTTTCATTATCAGACTGATAACAGCTTTAGATCCCTTGGCGTGGTTTTTTTCATTATCAGACTGATAACAGCTTTAGATTCCTTGGCATGGTTTTTTTCATTATCAGACTGATAACAGCTTTAGATCCCTTGGCGTGGTTTTTTCATTATCAGGCTGATAACGGTTTTTCGATTCTAAATCGTTGATTTATTCATTATCAGACTGATAAAAATGGAGTTGCCAAGAAGAGGGGAGGGCTTACTACTACTTACAGTTAAATAAATGAGTAGACGTTGTGAAATGCACAACTGAAAATGATCTATATTAGCTGAGTAGGGGAGTGCCCTATTCAATAAAAAGACTACCAACAATATTTATAGAGAAATTTATTATATAGGCGGTTAATCCACTTAAATGTCTAGTAGGGGAGGGCTTCTTATTCATTCTTTTTAGTATTTGACCAAGAATACTGGCTTAGTGTTGAGATTGACCTGATTTAAGCTTTAAAAGGTATTAAATGCCACTTTAGTCAAGAGCTTAAAACCAGACTTAAAATCCTTAAAAGGTTTAAGGGGAATTAGATTAAAACCAATATTAACTATATAATACCCAACAATACACATATTAATAGGCTATAAAATGGCAGATCCAAAAGATAAGCTTGTACATGAGAATCATATTTATATATTTACTGTTGTTATGGTTTTAGTGGCTTTTTTGGCTGTATGGTTTGCTTATAAACCTCAAATTGTAGGGTTTTTAGTATACACAAAAGGCATTTTAATTATTCCTCTATGGTGGATACATAGCATATTCAAAGCTATCGGGCTTAACTACGTGCCTTTACTAAGTGAGTTGGTGTATTCAACAGAACACCTATGTAAACCAACAAACAATTGGCTTCCATTATTTTGTCAAAATAAGTTTAGCGAAGTCACTATTTTTCAAATTTCAAAAGCCAGTCAAGCATGGAATTTATTAATATTTTTGCTGGCAACACCTTGGATAAAGAAAGCTTATGACCGCTTCAACAGCGAGCATCCAGCACGGGGCTTTATCAAAAGCATGAACCTAGAAGAGTTCATAGAGGAACAAATTCCAAACCAAAGACACTTACAGGTTTTTGGTCCATTAGACTTGTCAAAATATGATACGAACAATGGTCATTTTAAAGCGCTAGATTCAACTTATGAGTTTGCAAATAGGCATGAGTTAATTACAGGAACTAAAGAGCGCCTTGTGAACATTACAATCAACGGAGTAACGAAAGAATATAATGATAAAAGTGAAACAGTACCTATCATAGATGAAGAGAAGTTTTTAAATGTCTTACGTGAACAACTAGGGGATCTTTGGATAACCCTTGATAATTCAAAAGAAACATCACCCGATGAATTATCGTATTTATCCGATGTTGATACAATTTTGCTAGCTTTGTATTTACCAGTAGCATGTGCAACCGATGAATCTATGGATGATGAAGAGTTCCGTAAAATCAAAAAAGATTCAACAACATTAATTAATTACTATTGGGATATTTGCACAAAAAATATACCTAACAACCCATTGTTTGCAATTGAAAATCAGTATGTTGAGGGCGATCGTAAGCTTGTAGGGTTTAATTTTGATTTCCTTAGAAAAAGAATTCACAAATACATTAAACATCCCGTTGCTACTAAGATTTTTAAAAACCATGCATATGTAAGAACTATTTTGTGTGAGGTTGTATTAACAGCAAGACAACTAGGTGTAATGCCACCAACAGATATACGCTGGTTAAAACTATACAATCGAACTGCATACGCATTCATACAGAATATTGGTAGACCGTCTTTGTTTAGTGAGGGTTTAGGTCCAATCTCGCATTATCTAATTGAGGTGAAATTAGGGAAGCCATTAGAAGAGCCAGACTTTAACATTGGCCTTGTTGGTTTTGAATACGAATTATTGAGTTTTGCCATGACTGAAGCTAGACAAAAAGCTGCTGAAGATGTGAACAGTATTATTCGAGTAGTAGAGTTTACGGACAAGGAATTAAACAACGGATCTTATAACTCTAAAAACAATGATAAAGATGATTTTAAGTATAGTGACGATCATGTTTTTGATATGGTGAGCGTAGAAATACCACAGGATGAAATACAAAAAAACAAGCAAAAAGGGTTTTAGTCTTAAACTTATAAGTTATAATTGACCGGTATTAAAACACCGGTCTTTTTTATTTAACTATTTTTTTAAAACCATATTTTAACTATACTGCTAAAACATGGCTTAAAAGGTAATACTCTAAAATGCTTTTAAATAATTTCACTAAAATAGTAGCAAGTTGCGCTATTAGTATTATTACAATCTCTACTTACGCTGCACCATCTCAGGACCTTACTTCTAAGATGCAAAAAATGGGCAAAGTAAAAGAAGTTAAACCCTTTAGTGGAGGTTTAACTTCTTGGATTCTTGAGGCACCTAATGGGAAAAATGCGGTGTTTTTTACAACATCCGATGAAAAAGTCATCTTACATGGTACAGCTTGGGATTCTGCTACTAAAAAAAATATATCTGAGCCTCTTAAATTAACTGCAAAAAAAATGAATACACCAGCACGACAACCAACAGCTTCCGTTGGGAATTTGGCCAGTGCATACAATCATCCAGTCTTTAAAGCTGTAAAAACGCTTTCAGGGTTTAAAGAGGGGAAAGCGAATGATAACAACACTGTTTACATCATTTACGATCCACGCTGTAAATATTGTCACGAAACATTCAACCTTTCTCGCTCATACGTTAAAAGCGGTGCAACTATTAAATGGATTCCAGCTTTAGTTCTAAACCAAAGTGAAAACGGAAAACAATTAGCAGCTGGAATTCTTCGTAAACCATCTGAAGATACTATTAATAAAACCTTTAATGGAACAGATGAAGAAATTAACTCAATTAAAGTGATTCCTACACCACAGGAACTTGCTGAGTTGGATAAACACTTAGGCGCTCTTCAATCTATCTTCTTCTATCACGAAGATATTGTTGCAATGCCAAAAGAAGATCGTGAACAGCGAGAAGCAATTCGTAGCGCTGGACAAAAGCCACAGCCACTAACTGCTGGTGTACCAGTTGCTATCTTTGTAAATAAAAAGACTGGAAAAGTTGAAGCTCGTAGAGGAACTTCAGAAACAGCCACTCTTGACTATATTTTCAAATAAGAGGGAATTGAGATGAACAAAACTCAATTGAAAGCTTTCCAATCGATTGTCGGAAACTTTTCACCTTATTTCTCTAAGATAAACAATGAGTCTATGTTTTTAGATTCTGACCTTTCTGGAGATACGGATAGAAATCGCCAGGTGAGCATCTTCAATATAGATGCAAAGGCCACGGATCTACTATTAACGATCAAAGGATTTGATCAGGTCGAGAATAATTTGTTTAGAGGACAAGTTTTCTTAAAGTCTGACGAAAACACAGAAATTCTTATAAGTGAGCCATGCTATTACTTAAACAAAAGCAAGGTTCGTTTCAGTACATATGAACTTCAGAGCTACATAAAGGAAGTTTGGCATCAAGCTCTAAATGAATATAAGGCTGATGTTACAGACAGCCCTATACGTTCTAATGAAGAAAAATACAGCTTATCTTTAGCAGATAGATTCTCTAGTTTTAAAACGTCTTGGCCAGCTATGGGCATTGTAGCTGCAGTAGTTGTTTTTGCTGGAGGCGGTTACTTTTTAGGTTCAGGTACTAATGAGAAAAATGCATCTTCAGAAACAAGTTCGCAACAACTAAGCACATCTGATAACCCTGAACTTGACGGTAAAGCCTTGGCTCTTAAAAACATGGGGTTAGATCCTAACTCAATGGCTTTTGATAACTCATGCTTTCAAGAAAAATAAGGTGAAATATCTATGAGAGCTAGACGAATAGAAAACCTTGAAGCATTACAGCTAAAGGCCTCAGAAATAGCACAAATAACCGTTAAAGAGTTGGAAGCACGACACTATTTAGTTTGGTGGTTGAGCTCATATGACCGAAACATGAAACGTGGCTATAACAATGAAACCATTTGCTTAAGCACCTATCAGGTGAATGAGTTTTGTTTTTCATATGCAATCACAAGCGAAGTTGAAAAGTTTTATTTACTAATACAACCCGAAAATTGGTTTTTAAATGATTTAACTTTCGAGTCTGCTTCTATAGATGAAAAAGGCTTAGTTTTAAATTTAGCTGAAGTAAATGATCAGTTATTCAAGCTGTATATATCGCGAATGCAAATCAGATTTAATCTTGATGAAATTCATGCTGAACGTTTAACACACGCAAAGAAATATGCAAAAGAACTGGTCTTTATTCAATACAACCCACAGAAAAATCAGGTCATGAATGTAGGTGTTTCTATCAATTTAGAAAACAACACAATCACTCGAAAATCATCAAATCAAACGGCAAAAAATAAGCGCTTGAAAGGGGCATTCTAATGAAGAAATCAAACTATTTTAAGGTAATTGGTGCAATAGCAGTTTCAACAGTTGTTTCACTTGCTTATGCTGGCTTTACTGAAATTAATAGTTCTGGAGACATTGTATCTAAAGACAGTGCAAATGCTTTACGCACCAGTTTTTCAACACCAAATCAAAATATACCAGCGCCATTACGCACATATTCACTATGGGATAAGATCTCAGAGACAACCAAATATAATGGCACAGTACAACCAAAGCCAACACCTGTTGCAATTGAGAGTACATCTTCTCAAGCACAAAATATTCAAAGCAAGAGCAATATTAATGTGGCTAACATAGAGAGCCAACAGGAAATCAAAAGATTACAGGCAGCACTAAAAGAGAAAGAAACTGAGAATAACAAGCTCAAATATTCAAACCTTGAGATGCAAGTGCAAGTAGTTGAACTAAAAAGCGATATAAACGAACTGAAGCAACAAGTTAACTTTTTAGCAAGCCAGATGCAAATTGTTGAAAGCGATGTGCTTGTAATGAAAAACAAAAAACCAAGTTCTTTTTTAGCACGAAATTAAGCAATGGTTGTGAAGAAAATTATTCAAAAACCTACCAGTGAACAGCAACGAGCAATTGATAAAGCAACACGACTAAAAACCAGTTTTAAATTGATTGCTTTTGCTGGTACTGGTAAGACTACGACATTGATCCATTGTAGTAGTGCTTTGCAACAACTAGGTAAGCTTGGACTATATCTATCATTTAATAAAAAGATGGCAGATGAAGCTAATCAAAAATTCGCTGAATATGGGCTGAATTCAGTCACATGTTCTACATTCCATTCTCTAGCTTACAGAAATATACCTGGTTGGCTGAAAAATAAGATTAACAAACCTACGTTACTTCCTAAAGATATTGTTCAAAAGTTTAAGCTTGAAAACATTCGATTTCAGTACAACGGGAAAAACCGACAACTCACCGATCTAACATTAGCGCTGATTATCCTTAATACATTACGTTATTTTTGTATGACAGTGGATCAGACTGTTACCAATGATCATGCTTACATAGCTTTAAAAGAACAAACATCAATTAAGCGCAATGACGTTCTTGAAGATAAAATCACTTCAATTGCGAAAATGATCTGGAATGATGTAGTTGATCCAAACGGTGATTATGGTATTACACACGATTACTATCTCAAGTGGTGGGTACTGCAAAAACCACAACTTGATTTTGATTACGTGATGGTAGATGAAAGCCAAGATAGTGACCAATTAATACTAGACGTACTCAAACGTCAAAAAGCAAAAGTTATTTTTGTTGGAGATCCATACCAAAGCATATATGGCTTTAGGGGTGCGAAAGATATTTTACAGAACCTAGATCTTGAAGCATTGTACTTAGAACAGTCGTTTCGGTTTGGTAATGCAGTTGCAGATATAGCTAATCTACTTCTCAATAAACTTTTTGGTGAAACCAGACAGTTAAAAGGTTTACCAAGTAAAACGTCAAAAGTTACCACTTTCAGTACATCAAGTTATGCACCATCTTCATTGAACGCGATTATTTGTAGAACAAATGCTACGGCTTTTGAATACTTTTTTAAGTTTCATGGCTACCTTAATGGCGAAAAGAAAATACGTCTTGAGGTTGATGGAAAGCGCAGTAAAGATATTTTCAGTGGGATTTTTCAACTGAGAGCAAATAAACGGCCAACGTGTAAAGAGCTTCAAAACTTTTCTTCCTACCAAGAGCTTGTGGACCATATACAAGTGTTTGGAGAAGTGGAGGGGGCAACTACAGAATTAAAAACCTTTCTGAATCTAACAAACCAATACTCATGGCAAGTGATTGAGTGGGCGTTAGAAAATAGTATGGCTGATGATGAAACTGACCCAAAAAACACTTTGGTCATTAGCACATCACACAAGAGTAAAGGTTTAGAGTGGGATAATGTCCTAATCGCAAAAGGCTTTAACTATAAAATTCTCGATAAAAAGCTAATGATTTCTGCAGATGAAAAACGGCTGTTGTATGTGACCGTAACACGAGCCAAAAACATATTATTTACAGATGGCATTAATGATTTATTGGAACACTTAAATTCAAAAAATACGGAGATTTCAAATGCCTAATCAAGTTGAAGTTCTGCAAAATAGAGTGTTTCAGGCATGTCACAATGCTAGTTATATTCGCGGAGAGTTTCATCACGAACCGTATATCATGGAGCTTGTTAAGAAAAAGGGCTCACAGGTCGCAGATATAATCACACCACTTCTTGAAATGTTTCATCTAATTGAAAAGGAAACAAAGTCAATCTTTAGTTTCACGGAAGATTTTAATTTCAAGCAACGCCATTTTGAACCAGGTGTTTATCTCAAAACTAAAGAGATATTAAATGGTGTAGAAACGTTCGATGGCCTGGCTATCGTTGATATTCCTTCAGGATCTTTTAGAAGCATTGTCATAGATTCAGGCGGTGGAATTGCTTCAAGTAAACATACAATTGAGCAGTTTAAGGAATTAAAGGGGAGATATTTAATTCCATTTTATTTTGATGGAATATATGTGCACCCTCACTGTTATACATATTTTTTCATCGAAAATGATATTAAGAGGGTGATGCCCCTTGAGGCTTATGATTCAAGCAAAGTAGGAAATGAGCAAAACATGGGCTTGCATTGGGTAGAAGAAGCAATTGAATACGGTAATCTTCACTTTGGGTTTGAAGTTGAAACACCAGATACCGAAACAATTATAGAAAAAGTCTAAAACCAAACGACAAAAAAGGGCATCTTATAGATGCCCTTTTTATGTTTTGAAATTAATAAGAAAGGTCGATTGCCACTTGTGCTAAAGATGTAAAAGCAGAGGATTCACACATAAAAGATTGACGAATAAAAAACGATGGATTGTATGAGCTCACCATAGTTTGACTATCACAGTTTTGGCTAAATTTAATATGTTGTGTATTGATTGCTTGCCAAGCTGCAGCATTCTTTTGACTTTCCGCACGAACGTCTTTGATGAAACGTGTTAATGATTGGTTGTATGGTGTATTGCACTTAAGTTCTGGTGAACCGTACTCAGAATCACGCGCTTCATTATAATTAAACACGCATTTTTGATACTCAGCTTGTACCTTGTTATAAGCTTGAATAGCTTCAGCTTTGGTCTTATAACCAGCGTTGGCAGATGACGTAATAATGGTAGCAGCACATAACAAAGCTAAACTTAAAAACTTTTTCATAACCTGATCCTTTATTACTTCATTAATGCCGGAATAAACATTGCCCAACCTAATTTATTGGTCGCTTTACATTGCATGCTTAGTGTTTTGTACTTTGCAGTCTGGCCAGCGTATAACTGATCGCAGTTAGCAAGTAACTGAGTAAAGTTTCGATTGTGATCAGCTAGAACACGCGGAGCTTCTTCATTATTAATATATTTAGAAGCAAGGCTACCAAGCTGACTTGCGCGGTTATAAACATTTGTATAGCAATTTAGGTGTTTTGCATCAAATGGATCGTTAGAAACCGCAGCACATTTAACGTTTACTAAGCGCAGTTTTTCAAGTTCAGCACGAATAGAGTCTGAGCTAGTATTAGCACTAGCATTAAAAGATGCACATGCTAAAAGGCTAAAACCCAATAAAGACAAAAATCTGTTTTTCATAATATTTCCTTTAATTGCTCTATTAAGGGTATTCAGAATAGTAAGGGCATAAACGCATAACAATACCTTCAAATGTAACGGCTTCAGCTAAAGTCACAACACCATCTCGAGGGTTTCTATCGAGGTTTCTGTTCGCATTATATTCACGACTAGGGCTTTTATATGGTCCACCTAAAACTAGAGCATAAAACCCAGCTATTGTTTTATTATTATAGTCGCTTTTACGTTGTCGTGCTTTTACTGCAAGATATAAATCTAATAATTCGACTTGTTGTTGAGCACTCAGTGTAGTGATTTGCTTAGGGTTTGATTTAATTGAAGCTGGTATTCCTCTCGCTGTTAAATCTGAAGCATTAATATCTGTTATACCAATTTTAGTCCATTGACTTAAACCATATGCACCAGCGTTGTTGTCAATTTTAAGATTAAAACCGGCAGATTCAAAACCAAGAATAGCTGCAACGTCATTAGGGTTATAACCATGTTTTAAAGAAACACGTTTAATACCATCTTTAACCGCACCAAAAGCACCTGGTATACCCCAACCACATTTACGATCTGGAGTACCTTGTCCACCTTTTAAGATTTGTGCATCTGAATAAACTTGCCCGTTTCCACCTTCCTCAAAAAGCTGTTTCATTTCAACTACTGCTACTTCAGGAATAACAGTTGGTTGTTCAGCTTTCGTATAAAGTTCATCTACACGGCCAGAATAGCGTTGAGTTTCTGACGCTGTATAAGCTGCCAAAAGAGCCTCTAAGCGTTCATTTTGTTTATGGATCTCTTTAGTCAAATAGTTTTGTGCATTGATAATGTTTAGCTTTTCAATCAAAAGCCCCATCATCGACATAGTTGCTAATTCATTAAACCATTTAGAGTTGCCATAACGTCCAGTACCAATGTTTTCAATTAATTCTGCTGGCGTAGAATTAAGTGCACCAATATCAAAACCCACATCATCAGCCGTACCACCAAAAATAGTTCTAGGCGGTGCATATTGAGCAACATCATTTGCATAAATGGTACCGCTTGCAGCTGCTTCAGGTGAGATAGTACCGTCAGCAATCATTTGAGCGACTTGCACTTGTGCAGATCCATAAGCATCCATCGAAACATCGCCACTAAATGCAAGTGCTGGAAGCTTTTTGCCTTGTTTTACTGCAATGCCATCTACCGATGAAGAAACGGGGAGGGTGATTCCTGTTGATGATGAATATAAGGCATTCCATTGAGTCCTAATGGTGTTACCCAAGTACGGTGTGTATTTGTTTTCTAATGCTTGTCCTTGTGGCGAGACACTAATCACAACGTCTTGAGGTAAATATGGCGTAGGATCTGTTAACTTATATTCAGAACTACCCACATATGGCGCAGATCCTTTAACGCGTTGCTGAAGTGCAATGGATGGATTTTTAAAAACTTGATCTAAGTTTTTATTCAGCCAAACATCTAGCCCACGTTTTGCCTTTACACCATATTCAATGTGCAAATGCACGGCACATGAACCACAGCCTTTATTTGACATGTGTGCGATGTTTTGACCAGCTTGAATACGTTGACCAGGGTAAGCGTTATATTTTTTTTGATACGATGGATCAGTATGGCGATACATGATTCGATCGCCAGTATCCATCTGCATAATTAGTGGGTTAGTGGTTGATTGGTTGCTTGCACCAGATGAACGTGTGTCATAAGAGACAATAGAACCTGAACCAATTGCTTTAAGTGTAAGGTCATTAGGATTCGCACGACTAATATCAATACCGTTATGACTACCAGCAGCGCCCCCTCGCAAACGAAATTCACCAAAACGACCAGCACTACGGCGCCCATCATTCGGCATGATCGAATATTTATGGAAAATCATTTTTTGAGCGTTGTTAGGAACTTTTGCCGTATTAGCATTTGTAGCGGTTACGTTTTCAGAAATAGGATCGGCGTTAGCGGTATAAATAAAAGCCGAACAAGTCACTAAAATTGCGACTTTAATGCCACAGCTCAAGGGCTTTAATTGAAATGAGGGTTTAAATTTCATAAGTGAATCGCCAGGCTTAAAGGAAGTTCTTAAAATAAATTAACTTCTTATTAAATGTCCCTAATAGCTAAGTGGACGGATTAAGTATATACGATTAAATACTTATTTTATACTTTAAAAAAAGTTTTTAGGTTTTGTTTTAAGATAGTATATACATATAGCGTTAATCTTATTGATAGGTTTAAGAATAAGGTTACATGGTTTTAATATTTTAATTTAATAAAAGTAGTGAGGTATCTAAATATGTTAAATCACGCACACGTTTTAAGCGCTACTTTCGACCAAGCGATTGACCGTGCTTCAATGGGATTAGACTTTTTAATCCAAAACAAAGTACACATGAAGAATGAAAATGCCTTGTTAGCTCACATTGAAATGCTAGAAAACAGAATCAAAGGTATTACAAATCAGTACAACGAATTGGTTACTGAAGCGAACGCACACATTGATGACGTTACAAGCAAGCACAATGAGCTGGCGAACAAGTACAACAATGTTTGCGCCCAAATGAAAGCAAAAGACATCGAGCTTAATAACAAGCAAATTGAGTTAGAAGAAGAGCGTATCAACAACTTTGACTTACTTGTGCAAAACCGTTCATATAACAATTTGAACCGTGCTTACAGTCATGCAGTTGGTCAGCTAGAGAAAGATCAACAGCAACTTGTTAATATCGGCGTTCGTAGATTTATTTTTAACTCTACAAACAAAAACAACATTCAGAAAATCAACTTTTAATTATGAATATTTTGATAAAAAAAATGGTGCTTATAAAGCACCATTTTTTATTGTCTAGATTTTAAGGTTTACCTTTAAACTTAGACAGAGTTGAACTTAAACCTGAACGCACACGATTAGTCATAGTGCTACGGCCAGAAATATTAGATTTCTTGGTTGCACTAGAACTAGCACCAAAACGTGCATTAGGAGTCGAACCAGTACCATACGTATAGCCAGTACCACTTGCAACATTCACACTACCGAAAGTAGAACCAGTCTTAGATGCTGATGCTTTAGCTACACCACGATTAAACGTAGAAGCTGTTTTTCCGTAAGCATTTGCACCATATAGACCACCACCAGTAGTAGGCGTATTATTTGTACCACTTACACTTGTAGCACCCATACCGAATGTAGATTGACCTTGGCTTGGGGTAGGTGATGTTGGTTTAGCACCAAGACCAGTTCTACCACCCGTACCACCAGTGACACCACTTGGAGTAATACCACCTGTACCACCAGTTGCAGCGCCAAAAGAAGCGGATCTAGCTGGCATGTTTACAGGGCTATATGCAGTCGTACTACCAGTACCGCCTAATGTATTACCACCTGTACCACCATTGCCACCACCACCACCTTTCGGATTATTTGGACCACCCTTACCACCATCAGGACGTCTACCAGGCGGTAAAGGACGGCGAGATGCTGGAGATGGACCAGACAACGTACTTGCAGCGCCACCAAACTTTTGAATAGCTTCTTTTGAGTTTGTTTCACCCCACTGACCGCCATTCAATCCAGAACCAATCCATTGTTGTACTTGGTCAGCAACACTAAATACCAACCCGTAAATCAGGTAGATCGCTGAAGTCATCAAGAATAGATATAAGAAGAACTTCCAGATAAACGTAATCAGCTCAGTAAAGATAACTGTAAACGTATTAGATGAATAAGCGATGCTCATTGCACCTTGGTAGCTAAAGAACATATCAGTAAGCGTAACAAGAGCTGGCCCGATAATAATTTCAGCCATCCAGAAACCAACAATGATAAATATTGGTCGCATGAACAACGTTAATACCGTGACATAACCTTGTGTTTGGCTACCGACAAAAGTACGCTCAGGGATCATGTGCATTAGCGCCCATAAAGGCAAACCACACACAGCGTATAGGATATGGATGATCCAACCTACACAAGCTAGACCAAAGAAGATCATTGGCATATATGGAATAACAACCGCCATCCACACACCAAGAATCGTCAAATACGTTACTAGCTGACCAAGGATAGGAGCAAAGATATTTTCAACGGCATATTCTAAAGCGTTGGTGCCTTCTTCAGTTACGCCCTTAAGCCCTGGTACCCATTGAACAAGAGCAGAACCAGAACGAGCAGTAAGCACGACTAATTTCATGCCGACAACAGTACCTTGAGCCACAGCTTTATAGACTAAGATTGCTTCACCAGTATCTTGAATATTACGGATAACATTCGTATTGCGGTGCAATGTAGTAGGGCTGATATTTGAGCTTGACGAATTATTATTTAATAATTCCGCATCGCCTTTTTCACCGACCAATACACCCATTACCAATGATTTAGTAATGTTTGTTGCCCAAGCAGAACCATATGCCGAAAACTTTTGATCGATGTTGGATACTTTGTTTGAGTCACCACCATCGGTAGACATTGATATTAAGTTGGTAGAGTCGGCAATATCGCCGTTTGCCACCCAATTATTGTTGGATGTAATGCTACCAACAGCATTATCCATTGCAACATAAACGGTGTTATAAATTGCTTCACCTTTTGAGTTGCTCATGATTGCTGAATTCAGTGTAGGAGGGCTGAACGTCCACAAAGGTTCAGTAATATACTTCTCAACAATAGCGCGATATTGACCTACTTTAATACGAGCTTCAGGCGTCATCATCCAACCGCGCTGATTTAGCGTATTAACAACAGTTTGAACCGCAGTATAGCCATTTTCAGAAGTCAGAACATTATTCGTTACGGTATGACTCTTATTCACATAATTATCAACTAGCGCATTGAAAGCATCCATAGCAGCTTTACTAATCGGGAATGTTCCTTCCTGTTCAGTGGCATTAGGGCTTACTTGATATGCGATATACCACTTTTCTAAATCGATAAAGAATTGACGATATAGATTGTTCTTTTCTTGTTGTAACTTAGCTTGAACATTTGCCAAAGCAACGTTGATCTTGTTTTGATCTGATTGGCGAAGTTTATAAACAGGAATGTCCATTAACTCAGCATTAACCGCAGCTGGATTAACAACGTTCATTGAAGCACCGCCACAGATCGGCTCTTTTTTGCCCCCAACTTCTAAACGGCTGTCAGCGTAAGCGAAGTTATAAGTAACAGATGTCCAGTTACTTGCAGTTTTAGCGGTTTTATCAATGTAGTTTTGCTTTTTCTCTACTGCAGTCATGCTAACACCAGGATTAGCATTCGCCCCATAAGCACCATCACTAAAATAGCGCCCGAATGCTGGCGGTAGAGTATAAAACTCTTGGTTTAGAACGTTAATACAATGCAACTGGCGAAGCATAACAGGCGCATTTTTCCTAAATCCAAAGATGTCACGCTGATGATCGTGCGTATCTGACAAACTAGCCGAAGCCATTAAGGATTCGCCTAACGTTCTATTATTAATTGTATTGGATACATTATTTGACCATAGCACCATACCTAGCACGACTACTTGAATGAAACAGTAGCCGGACGCCGTAGGTAAAAGTAAAATAATCGAATATAATATTCGGGAAAACATCGTAGTGACTTTTGAATCTTTCCCGAAAGCTTCACCGTCCTGGGCGCTTTTCAAAAGTGCTGTTAAACCAATACCGATCGCAAAAACCAAAACCAACGACATTGCCACACTAGCTACACCGCCTAATAATATATTAGTGAGTAAACCTGATGATGGTACTGTCGAGGCTGGTCCAGACGCATTGATAAACGCATTGATGAAGTCGTGTCCAAAGATAGATGAGAGAAGAGTAACGGCTTGGTCGCCATCACAATTCGGATTTGTCGATTGACAAAATAAACTCATAGCTAACTCACCGTTTTTCTTAATGCTTCTTATACATCGCTTACTTAAGACGACTAAAAGCAAAGTGTTATAAATTACAAGTTAGACGTTTAACTAAAAGGCTTAATACCTTTTAACCAAAGAATCATTAAAACCATTTTATTACAAATAACAATGGTTTTTAAATTAGCAATAATGTACCACAAAACTGTTATTGGTATATACAGAAAGTTTAAACATGACTTGCTAATTGTTTTAAAGATTTAGTTTAAATACAAGAGACTATTATGGATAAAGCAAAGTTTACATCTCACTTAATTTTACTGTCGGAAATTAAGAAATCTGTATCTAAAGATATGGGGAAAGATATAACTGTTTTAGAGTTATCCTACATACTCAACCAAAGCATAAATCCTTTAATGGCAATAACTTATAAAGAAAAACTAGATAAAATAAATACTTTTGAATTAGATCCTATTGAAGTTCTCAAAAAACGGAAGAACCTAAAAATATTAAAAGTATTAAACCTCATGCTTACGTTAAATCTAGACAAAACCATTAAAAAAGACGATATAGAAAGTTACAACGAGTATAAAGACAAGTTTTTAGAGAACATCGCAACAATAGGTTTAGACAGATTAGAGCAAGAAGCGTTAAAGGTACAAATTGAAAATTTATTGAAGTATAATTGGGTATCTTAATACATCTCTTAATTTTAAGATTCTGACTTTAATAAAGGGTTTAAGCCAAATGGAAAACATACAGAACGAAGAAGATATACTTCAAGACGCGACCAGAGCCGTTTTTAATTGTGGCACTAGTTTTAGTGAAGCTAAAGTAGTTTCCCTTACTGACGAGTTTAACCCACAACCTACACTACAAACACAACGAACCAACCTAAAATATATCTACGACAATAAACTACCGAATGAAATTGGACGTCAATTAGCGCAAGAACCAGAATACCAAGAAGAAACACGTTCATTACTTGTTGGTCACTTTAAAGAAATGGCTCTAGAAGATTTAATTGAGCAGCAAGATTACCAAAACCGCTACAAACAAACAGATCCAGAATTGGACCAAGACAATGAATCTGAAAACAATATGGATAATGAATACACATCACGCCCACCAGAGCCTAGACCTTGGTAAGCCTAACCATTAAAAAGAAAATGCCCGAATGATGGGCATTTTTTATATCTACGTAATATCTAGCTTCAAAAGTTCAGATGGATCTATGCGCTGACGGAATGAACATGCGAGTTCTTTTACAATTTGATTTTGATATTGTTTGCGGTCGAATGTGTCAAAAGCTGAAACCTCAATTTCAGGATCAGTGATTGCATTTAGAAGATCCTTGGTTGCATTGAGTGATGCTGTAGGACAAACATAGATAAGGTTAAGCACTGAAGTACGAAGCAAAATATCTAATAAGTGATATTTGGGCGGTTCCAGTTCCTTATCTACATTAGAAAAGTAGTTCACAAGATAAATGTCATTTGATAAATGCAGATTGATATTGTCAATGAGATCTTTGGTAACACCGTCAAGAATGCCATTCACCTTCAACAAAAGTTCAGTGTTTTCTATGTCTTTAATTTTTTGCGTATCGACACGTTCATTAAATAAGTTGTTTAGATTTCTCAAAAACTTTGGTTGTGGCGCCGTAGTTTCAAAATACATCTGATTTTTAATACGGTTCTTCATGTAAGTTTGGATCATCTTAGCTTCAGAAGAAAGAAACTCAATCTTAAACGTGTCGTATGACACTAGATCAATAAATACTTGCTGGCCAGCACCCGACTTAATATCAAACCAGTTCATAAAAATACTGGCTTTGAGTGATTTCAATTGTTTAAGAATAGCCGTCTTCTCAAAATCATTCATATTGAAGTAGCTACTTGAAAAAGTATCGAGATAAAACTTCCATTTATCTTGCACTATATTCCACGCTTGATTAATAGAAATGATTGGAGCATCTATAATTTCATCTTTGATGAATTTTGACAGCTCATATAATTCATTTAAACGTGCTTGGTAGTTGAAGTCTTGAGTAATCACATTCTTTTCTGATGTTGTGGACTCAGAATCCTCAAGATCCGCACCAACCAATAAATAAGCATCGGTTACTTTTGGTGTTTCCTTATTTGACGGTGCTGGTACTGGAGCACTAGAAAGTTCAGTGGAAAAAGTTTCATCATCTTCCGCTGGCGTATACGGCGGTGTAGTCTCTTCATTAGGAGAACGTGCGTCTGTACGTTCAGCAAAAAAGTAAAACAATTCTTCTTGCGGTGCAACTTTAAACGGCGTCACATTATTATTGATGATTGCTTTTACAATATGGTTTGCCAGTTTAAGCGTGTAGGATAGGGCATGTATATAAAGCTCTAATGTTGCAAAGTTACTGGTATCAACTTCATTAGCACCAAACCAAGATAGGTTACGCAGTTCAAGCCAGCTCGTGAAAGAAGCGTGAGAGCTATTAAAACTTAGATCTACGGTCTTGGACAAATAGATAAAAACGCAAAACAAAAACCTATTTTTGTACTCATACTTAAATACATCAGAATCGGTCCAGATCTTATTCTCAATGAGAGCAAGAATGTAATTTAAAAGCTCATGGTGTTTAATCGAATCGATTAAGTTGTCTGGTAATACTTTTAGTTTATTAAGGTGTGGTTTTACAGGTGCATCATTGGATGGTTTAAGGAAGTGGTAGAACAAGTTAAATGTTTGCGTATCATCTATATCAATTACAGGTTCATAATCATCTTCATCTACGTTATTTAGATCCTGTTGAATATCGACTATTTGCCCGGTGTGACCTTCTGAACGGTCAATCTGGCAGATACTAAAAAGAACAGGCAAAACCCCGACAATATTACGGTTGTCAATTGTTTGATAGTGGGTATCAAAAAATATCGTATCAGCTAAAAACGTACCTTTATGATAGTTGAGAAAGAAGAATAGTACGTTATTTAAAGAACGGTGATTTTCACCAGAAGAGGTGTTAGAAGTAGCGTTAAAGTCATCGAAAAAAACTAAATTTGTATCCATCTAAAAATACTTTAAACCACACCCTTAAACTATTACTAATAAGCATATAAGTTTTAAGAGAGGGTTTAAAGTTAATTTTAAATATATTTAATGGAGTTTAAGACATGGGGCTTTGTAAGCGCTCTACATTTGATGAAAGGTCAGAAACATCTTGCTCTAAAGTCATTGCCTGGTCTATCGCACGTTTCATTAAATATTCTTGATTAATTTCTTTAGGCTCTTTACGAGTAGCATTCTTTTGTTCTTCTTCTAATTTGAAACGTTCAAAAGCGAAAATAGAACGAATAATACATAAGCTATCTTCAAGTAGGTCTGAATGCACTTTAGGAAAAATTAGATCAGGATCTAAATCAGATGCGACTTGGTTAAACAGCATAAATTGATCGCGATGTTCGATAAGAAATTCATCATATGTACCGAACTCAGATTCGATCATATCTGGACAATTTGCGAGAGTAGAGACTTTCGTATCTTGTGATAACAGAATTGAATCACCTGATGGCGCAACTAAAGCATGAATAGGTTGTTCTGCAATAGGAGCCAACAACACTACAGTAAATGGGCGTGTTTGGTTTTTCATGGTTAGTCCTAATTAATATAAAAAAAGCTTTGGCCAAAAAGTCTATTTTGAAATTTTGGTAGGTTAATGGAATCGAATAGAAGGTCCGTCTCTTTAGTACACTTCTGATTAATTAGATAAATGATATTTTGAAGAAGTGCAATTAATTTAAATGGACTGTTGTATTCATTGAATATGGGTGCAGCAATGCAAAGAGTCTTTTTTCTATCGGTTGATAATGCCCATGGGTTCACCAGGGTAAAGCTCACCTTGGCATTATTATGTTCAATTGGTCGTGCATAAATATCAAGAACATCGGATAAAGTAGATACCTTTAATTCTTTTGAAATGTCAGTAAGAATCTCACTGACTTGAAGCGCTGTTTTATCATGAATATCGCTTATAGTGATGCAAACACCACTATTACTATTCATTAAATTTGCATAAAGAACTTCAATAACCATGGACTCGTCTTTGGATAAATCCTTTAAATTGGCATTGACTAAATCTATGATCCGATCTGATTTTTGTTCAAGTTTAATTTGAAGCAAAAGCGGTTCATTCTTTTTTGAAACAGGGAGTACTTTATAATCGCTAAGATTGTAATTTAACCGCTTCATTTCAGTAATCAGTGTTTCTTTGGCATTATCAAAAAGCTTCTGATCTCTCTTGGTTAAACCAATAACAAAATTTGTAGACATGAGTATATTCATGATCCACAAAGCAGTAGATAAGGATAAAACACTATCCTTAACAACTTCTGAATCTGAATCAGAAAACCCAGATATTTGCTTGATTTTGTCGGTTATCGAAATCATGTGAACCCTTGTTTAATTCGGCATTTTCATCTGAAACTTTGTCAAAAAGATTAGTTTGATTAAGTACGTCTTGGATATTTTTTTGTGGATCATCACTGAGTAAACATTGGAATAGGGCGCTAATTAAAGTAGCAAGTGATGTTCCATAGTCATTGGTACACTTGATTAACTGGCCAGCATCTAAGCAAATTGGTGTTTCATCATCATAAAGCAAGTGTAATTCTGGTGATTCAGCATAAACCAACTTTACATGAGTATCCGTGATGATTAACTCAACTTCTAAGTACTCATTATTTTCAACAAAATATTTAAAGCGCAACATCAATGCATCATCGCCACGTTCTATATATACAATTTGTCGATCGGTCGTATTGGTATGGCTGACGAATCTATTCTCTTTTGTGATCTGATCAATGTAGTTCAAAAAGATGGTTTTGAGTGACGCACTTAAAATACCTTTGGCAGCGAGTTCACTTTTCAAGTAAGGCAGAAAGTTTTCAAGATTTTCATGCAATGGTTTTTGCATTCGATCATCTCCAATGGGATTAATAAAAGGGCATACACATCAAATGTACAGCGACTCAGTTATGACTATTTCGTTACAACAGTTACTTAAAAGACTGCAGACTGTTTGACTTATAAAACTGATACTTTCGCCACACTTTTAATTCAGAAATATCTAACTTGTTTCTAAATCAATATGGCTTTATTTGATTATAAAGCCACATTGAAAGTTTAAATATTTAAAAATTATTTTTAGTATATACCTAAATCTAAGATTTAAAATGGATCTAACTTTTAACTGGCAAACTTTGTTGCTTTGGTTAAAAGGGTTAAGTCTTCATGGAATTGATTTTTTAAAAACCCATAGTTAAAAACGTAACTAATAAAGGTGAAAAACTCTAATTGGTTCGGTATTTTGTCTTCAAGAATACTGACCTCTAATTGCAATGTTCCTGTTGCACGTTTCTTAGAATGAAACTTAAGACCATCAAATGTTTGACCGTAATAAGTTGATATTTCCAAGAAAACTAAACGGAAAAAATAAGGGAAGATTTGAGAAACAACACGCTCAGGATCATCAATTTGAGTTAAACGTCTACCGTTGTGATATTTAAACTTAATACCATCAGCCATACTTTTTTCTACCAACAGGCGAATATAGGCATGACTACGAGTAATCATGCTTTTAAGTGGCGTTTTTGCTTCATGAATATTTTCGTATTGCATTTAGTTATCTCACATCTCAAGTCTTAATTGGTCAGCTTCATTTTCTTTTTCAATCGAAACTTCAGCAATAATTTTTTGGGTATTTTCGTTTTGCAGATCTTGATCAAATATTTCATTCACACAAGTTTCGACTAATTGTTCAGTCAAGTTTCTGCAGATCTCAAACTCTAAACCTTTAGGTTGTACGGTAGGGTAGCCGTCAATTAAAAATGAGTTTTTCATTTCATTTTCATTTGAAACTTTAGAGTACAAATAAGTCTCAAAATAACGAGCAAACATTTCGGTACTGGTCGCGTAATACGGCGTTGCACGATTTTCAGCACTGTCGATATTTAAACAGTCCTTTTTATAACGCGATAGATTGTCACTAAAACGAATATCACCTACGTTAACTTCAACGTCTTGCGACTTATCAAAGAAGTTTTGCATTTGAGTATGAGGATTTTTAACTCCCTCAGGCATGTACTTCTCTACCAGGTTATAGAACTTGTATTTAGATGACTCTATCAAGTATTCAGATAGGTTTTGCGATAGTGTTTTTAAATCCACATTCGCTGCGTTCGCAACACCTGTAATTTTTTCTTCCAAACCGGTTGTAGGTAAATGATGTTCTGGCTGGCGCATATCATTAAGTTTTTGCTGATAGCGCTCAAACGACTTAAAGCTTATAGCATTAATGTCAGTGTTAATTTTAGAGACAATGACATCCACCTTGTCTTGAACTGTACTGAAGAAAGATAGGTTTGTATCAGCTTTATATTCACGCTCATACTTCTTCAAGTACTCTTCAATTTTCTCAAACTGACGGCGAATGAGATCTTCATAGTGCTTTTGGTGCCAGTCAAAGAAGCTGTTTAAGGTTTTGCGCGTAGAATTAGGATAATTCTCTTTATTCTTAATCACTTCATCATGCATTGAATCAGCAACAGTGTGGTACGCCTTGATTGCAGTCTCAGCATTCTCATGAAGTACTTGACCGTAATTTTTCATTGGCTGAACTGGCTCATTCATCATCGCACGATGTACCTTTTCAAAAGCACGACCGGACTCAGTAACAGGGGAGTATCCAGCATCCAACATATTTGATAAGAAGTGTCGTGCACCTGGTATCTCAAAATTAGGGATGTCTTCATAATAGTCCTGAAGTACAGAACGATTCATTTGAGCGTGATTTTTATATACTTCCGCTTTTTCCAACATTCCCAAGTGTGCATCTAGCGCATGGCCATACTCATGAGCCAAACTTCCAGATCCGCTATCACGAGTTAAGTTAACCACGTTCTTAGACAGTTCAAAATGCGCTGCAGATCCTTTAATTCCGCGTGAAGCCAAAGCAACACCCAAGTTCAATAAACCATTGTTTGATTTAAAGCCCATGAGTTGTTTTAAGTCAGCCAATGAGTCATACACGGCATTAACCAACTGTTGAGCCACAGGACTAACTTTATTGCCTACTTCAACACCACGGATAGAAAAGTCATCTTTAAGCTTGAATGAATCCACATCGGCACCTTGGCGATGATCAGGACCAGTACGAGAGTAATTTAACAATCCGTAAATACTTGATTGGACTTTTTCAGTCACAAAGCCATTTTCAAGTTTTTTCACTTCACTGGTAAATGACGGCAAACGTGGTGCTTTAGGTGTATTCACAGCTTCAGTCGTTGCTTCTATAACTGGTGCAACAGGATCTTTAACATAAATAGGTGCAGATTCAGCTTTAACTAAACCACTTTCAATCGCACTTTTCAGAACGTATGGTTCAAGCACAGTTGAATATAAGCCAGTACGTTGCATGTTGCTGATCGCATCGCTCACATCTTTAGTGACTTTCGACTTACCGTAAAAATCAAAGATCTTACCTGTTGATAGAATCTCACTGAGTTCTTTATCAATCGTTTTTTCGATGATTTTCTCAAGCTGAACACTGATACCGCCTGTATGTTCTGGCATAATGTAGTACTCATTCAAATTGCTAAGCAATTCGAAGTAGTTTTTGTAGTTGTTCTTGGTACCTTTACTATAAAGCCCGATATAGTCTTTACGTTGGCGATCAGTCATACCAAGACTTTCAGCAGATAAGCTTTTATTGTTTCTTACCGCATGAATCAACTCTTCTTGAGTATCTACCATCAAATTTCTGATGTTAGAAACAACAGCCACATACGCACGTAATTCTGTCGCTCGTTGGCTATCAAGCATCAACGCATTTTTAGAGAATAACGGTTTAGTTGGGCAGTAGTCATACATTGCCTTTACGAATATTTTGTCATCAATACCGAGTGGCGTATTGGTGTACCAAGCTTGGAATTCTTTATTTGCAACGATTTTTGCTTTTCGATAGTCCGTAGCTGTTTGATCGGCTGATGTCGCTGAAATATATTCCAATGAAATGTATTCACCGTAGCGATCTTTATGTGCACCGCCAAACTTGGCACCTACATCACCTAAGTACATAGCAGGGGAGTCACTTGGCTCTACCTTTACATCAACAGGCACATATTTGTCTTTTGGTACCAATTGATCGATAAACGTGAAGTCAGTAAACACACGGTTTTGAAGTTGTAAGACATCTTCAACTGAGCGCATACTTTTAACAGGAAAAACGCACAGAGACTTGTAATCACCGTGAATATCGGACTTATCACCAAAAAGTTTAACCGATGCATATTCATTGTCGGTCGATGGCTTGATGGCCAAAAACAATTTGTGATTTTCAGTTTTGATATACGGCTTTATGTGTGCGGTTTGATCGTATAGAGCACCAAGCGTATTCGTAATCAAAGTTTGGAAATGCAAACTTGCTAACTGTTTATTCTCAAAGTCAGTTTTGTGTTTAATCTGAATTTCAGGCAAGTTAGATAGTGCTAATTGCTCTAAAGTGGTACCGAAATTAACCTTAGATTCGATAGCATTTAAGATTTCGTGACTAAACTGGTCTACATCATCAAAACCAGTAATCAATTGATACTGATAGTCATGAGACGGTATACGAAGAAGCACGGCAGTTAATTGAGGCTCATAGTCCGTATCAACCATAAACAATTGCGGTGTTTCATCTTGTTGAGATGATTTGTTTAGCAACTTGTATTGGTGAACTTTAGGGTTGGAACCTACAAAATGCTCAGCATAAGCCTGTTTAATCGTATCTTGTAATGCTTTGACATGCTCAAGCATGACGGCATTGACTTCATTTAAAGCGGTTAAGGTTTTATATTTTTCTGCAAACGCCTCATTCACGGCGATCTGCTCTAACATAAATCTAGGCTGAATATCCTCAAGTTCTGGATTACCTACACGGTTTAATACAACACTAAATTTGAGCTTATTAATGAACGGATCAGGTTCACCATTGATACCATTGCTAAAAAGTTCTTTAAGATCACTTTTCTGAAGTTTAGAGTTCACCAAATCAAACGGATGAACTTCTTCAAATGCCTGAACATCAAAAACTTTGGTTAAGTTTTTAGGCATGATTGCTGTCTGGCCATCTACATGAGCGATAACATAGGTGTACGCTGGAGAGATGTTGCTCAGAAGCTCAGTGACTTCATTCGGTTTTTTATCGTAGCTAAGATCCTCAAACTTTTCGTATGTTGCAGAATTAAGATTGCTGATGAAATCTAATTTAGAGTTGAAATTAGATGGATGATCAGAAATGTACTGGAACATCTTGTTTGGTAAAGACGTAAACACTTTATTGATTAAAGTTTGCTGACTATCTTTAGCTTTGAAGAAGTTGAGATCTGACTCGTAATATTTTTCAAAAGTGAACTTAGCTGGAGGCATAAACGTCATGCTGTTGCGTGAAGTCGATAACTTAAACAAAGCATTCGCAGACGTTTTAACCGCATCTCTATCATTAAAGCCAGTAGCCTTATGTATATTGGCATCTAGGGAAACTGAATGCCCAATAAACGGCGCATTTTTGTCTTTATGATTGTAGAGGCGTATATACTGAAGATCATTCTTTTGAAACACAGTTATAAACAAATCATGATCAGGGATCTTGATTGCGCCGTGGTGATCTTCATAGTGCTTTACAGCATTTTCTAGCTGAGTGTTAAAGTATTCAGATTCACTATTGAACTGTACGTTCTCTTCTTCAGCTGTTAGAGAAAAATATTTAACGTTATTCTGAAAAGCTACATTAGGTTTGAGAAGATCCTTAATCACCTCAAATTCTTTTTGTACTTCAACATCAAATTTGCCAAAAACTGTACGCTGATTAATATCAATCAGGTTCAGATAGTTGAATAGCTGAATGTTGTTGTAGTTGTGGTTCGGTAGGGCAGTTTTGTTTAACTGGAGCTTACCATCTTCTAACTGCATGCTTTGGACTTGCTTCAAGTCATCTGCAGTCAGCTCTACACCAAAGACTTTCTTAGTTTCTTGTTTGAGCTCTTTATCTTCACCAGCAATCACTAAGGCAGCTAGTTTTTGTGCCTTGTCATAATCGCCATCTTCTAGATATAGGGTTTTTTCAACAAAATACTTGGCAATGTTCGCATACGCTTGATTTGTTGCTTTGTAGCCATCGGTAGACAATGAAAAATGTTTGTTTTCATCAAATTCATTTGATTTAACGGTTTTAACTTTTAAATCGTCAATGTCACCCGTTGGTTTAATCTGAACATAGATTTCATCTGCAGCGAGATCCATGTTCGAGACAAATAAGGTCGAATTTTTAGAATAAAACTGACGTTCGATACTCGACAACAGATCCTTTGCATCTTTACGGTCTTCTTCCATGTCAGACTGCATATCTTCAGCAATCGACTTGATGTTTTCGCCACGGTCATCCTTTGTGATAAATGACCAGTCTTGTTGCGGATATTTGGCTGTTAATGCCTTTTGGAAGCTTTGAACTTCAACAAAGCGATTGAACTGACGGTCCAGACTAAACCCATCTGTATGTGATGAAGTTTTAGCAAGAATATCCTCAGGAACAGAATCAGATTTAGTCTTACGATTGAAGTTTTCACTTGCATTTGGCACCAATAAATTACGGAATAAAATCTCATTTACACCGTTCTTTAAGAATGACGCACTTTTAGTTTGTGATAGAGATTGTTTTAAAAATGCTTCATCAAAGTTTGATTCATCAAGAAGCCGAGTAAACTCTTCAAAATACGCTGAAGCTAATTTATCGTTATTAGCAAGATCAGCCGTGCACAGATCGCTTAACTCTAAACGCTGTACATCTTGCTCTAGCTCTAAAGGCGCAGAAAAATCACCAGCAACAAAATCATTGATATTTTGCTCAACATAATTGTTCGTGCGTGACATCAACATATCAACTGCAGTTTCATTATTCACAAATTCCTGAAGCTCAGGCGTGTTAATTGAAACCAATTGATTGTCGAATTGCTTAGATAGTAATTTGAACAGATCCGCTTTATGTTGATTGCTTTCTACTTCAGATTCAAAACCTACAAATTTGCCGTTTTCATCTTTAGCGTAGTAGAAGCTGTTTTTATTAAACAAAAAGGTATTTGTTGCAGACGTAATGCCAGATACCAAAGTTTCACTTTGCCATAAGACTTTTTTAACTTCATTGTACTGTTTTGAGATCTCAACATTGTGTGTGTCGATTTCGTCAGAGATCGCTTGAATATCATCTACGCTGAAGTTTTTTGTTTGTGTAGCTGAGCGCACGACATCTTGAATTTCAGCATATTTCTGATTTAGATAATCACTATATTGCTTCTCAATTTGTTGAGCTTGTTCAGTAGCCTTAGGAATGACATAGACATCCAAGATCTGTCTAATTTCAAGCATAGACGGCGCGAAATCACGCACCTTGTCATTGCCTCTTGCATCCAATAATTCTTCAGGAAACTTTAAGAGCTCTTTAAGTACGGCAACATCATCAATTTCTGGAGTAGGGAGGTCATTTGCAATGTTGAGTAGATCAGACTCAGTAATAGATGCCTTCTCAGTTGCCTCAAAATTAACATCAAGGTCATTCAAGATCTCGTTAACATTTGATTCATTGAGTTGTTCTTCTAGTTTACGCTGTTTGATTTCAGCAGATTGGTGATCATAGAGCGCATTAAACTTAGGAACGATGTTTACAGAGAATTCAGAGAACTCTTGGCTCAGATCGGCAAAGAAAACTTTACCTGTTGGCATCTGGCGTACCATTTGTTGTAAGACATCATGGCGAAGCATGGCAGCGTCATACACCATCTTATCTACAAGGCGTGTTTCAATACCTTGTTTAGACGCCATCCATGTGCCGTGTTCATCTTTATAAAAAGCTGGAATACCTTGTTTAGCTGATTCTAATAGCTTTGGATACGGCAATTGCTGTTGATTAAACACACGGTCTATCACAACAAGATCAGAAGCTAATTTTTGTACATAAGCATCAACATCTTTAAAGCTCATGTTAAACATTCTGTTGCCACGGCCATGCTCAATCAGCTGATTAAAAGTGGACTCGTATTCATGAGCAAAATGCACCAGGTTAATATTGTCATTTAACCCCAATGCTTCATACGGATCATGAGCAAAGATTTCAGGAATATGGCGCAAGTCATCAATAATCAGTAACGAACCATCTTTTTCGTAATTGACGGGTACTGCAAATGGAGACAACTTAATTTTGGCTAGATTATCTAGACTTTCGCCACTGGCCATCGCCGATTCTTCATCTAGATAGACTTTAGAGAAGATATTTTCATAGCCATAATCTTGAAGACGATTAAAAGGAATTTTTGAAGACTGAAATTGAGCCAAGTAGGATTTGTTCGATTCCTGAAGACTGGTTTTCAGCGTATCAAGGATATTAGATCCATTGTTTAGCTTACTGACATACACTTCAGGGAAAGCAGAAAGGCGTTCGGTCGCTGATGCGAAGTAACTTTTCCAGTTCGGAATGTTCTTCTTAAACGGTAGATTGGTGAGATAAATATCTTCTTGCTTAGTCGGTACTTTCATATCGTTGGTAAACGCTGGAAAGACCTTCTGAAGATCGTTTAGATCGATACCAGACTTTGCCGGGTTCTTATAGTAGTACGCATGAATACCATCATCATTTTGCACTTCATAAAAATGGGCATCCATTAACACTTGTTCAAATTGCTTAGAACTGTTTTGTTCAATAGATTTTTTGAATTGCTCAAATTCATTAACAACAAGCATCGCCGTTTTTGGGCGAAAATTGTTGGCTGGCGATACTACAAGACGCGCACCAAGACCAGTTAAATTAGGCCATTTAACTTCATTCACTTTATAGTCTCCTACTTGGTCACATAGCATGATCCAAGACTTTAAAACGACTCTTACGAGTACTTATATGTGCTTATATTAAACTAAAAAATTAACTTTGAGGGAGGGTTTAGGCGTTATTCTTTAAAATAGTATATACCGAGTAAATAGCACTGTTTAAATACCTATCATTTTTAATAAAACCATCTAAAACCGTGCACTATTCTTTCTTTTTTTATAAATAAAAATGCCACCGTATAGGTGACATCTTGCTTAAAGCTGATGGTTACATTTTAACAAATTCGTTTTTAGCGAGTTCGTCTGGTTGGGTGCCATCTTCTACACCTACAATAATTCCAGTACCACGAATAAAGTAGCCACTATTATTCGGATATTGGACCAAGGTAACATTATGCTCAAGGTTACTTTCTAAAAAGGTAGTGCCGTATCCCCAAAACTTATTTAATCCTTGCCATGGAGCATCCTTAATATAATTGTTTTGGGCATATTGAATGGTGTATTGACCAATTGGAAGAGATATATTGACAGTTTGCTTTTTGGGTACCTGAACAACGGCTCGTAACCTTTTAGTGGCCTTATCTCGAATGATAAACACAGTATCAACATTTTGAGATTCCATTGAAACAGGACCAAAATGTTGTGTGTTTTCCATACTGGAAACATTAATCACTTCTTTTTTAAATGGCATGGCTGCACTATTGGCTACCATTTTTTGATGTTCAGCATAGTCTTTTGCCATTTGTAGACCGTTTTCAGGTTCATTCGGTTGGCCTGGATTGGCTGACTCTACTGATTGAGCTTGTTTCGATATTGCCCGTGTAGCACTTTGAGCAAAGAGATCGACCAATCCGAAATGATTAGCCACAGATATAATTGCAACTGCTAGACCAAAACCAGCAAATTGCTTTGGAATTGCTATTGCCATAGTGCCCCCTGATTCCATTTATAAGATTTAAATAAAAAAAAGATGCCACCCACAGGGGATAGCATCCAAGATCTCAAAATTGCTTATAGTGCCAATTCAGGATCGCTATTCTTTTGTTTGCTTAATTCTGGATCTGCTTGTACTTCAATGTTGGTCATGAGCTTAGTCCAATATTCATCGTATTCAGCTTGTGACATCTCATTAATGACTTCATTCCATTTAACTAGGTTCTCATGTTGATCTGTACCCGGTTGGAAGAAGTGCATTGCATTTCTGACATACTGCTGATGATCAGCAAAACGCAGTTCAGCAATATTTTCCTGAATATAGTCCAGGCCTTTCACCGTAAATTCGCGAATCTCCTTCATGATTGCATCTTTTTCTATACCATGCGGTTGAGTTACAGAAGATGAACCACCTTCAGGACATGGGTAAACAAGCCAATCATTACGCAAGTTCATTTCTGCTAAGGTCACTTGTAAGTACTGCTCACCACTACGGGCAAACATTTCATGTGCGGTCGTCCAATACGGCTTCTTAGCACTTGTTAAGCCCTCTAATACCATCGCATTTTTGTAGAAATCAGTTTTTAGCTGAGATTGATTAGTTGATGTTAAGCGATCGTTCGTCTGTAAGCTTAAAGAAATTAACTTTAAGTGTTCATCTGACAATGGTTTAGGGCTGTTTTCTTTGATGAAGTCGAGTGCACATATCGCAAACTGACTACGCAACATTTGTCGATAATCACGGAATACAACTGATCTAAAGACTGTACTGTTCGCTGCACCAAGTACTTGCGCTGCAAAGACACGATCATGATCAATTTCAGAACGAGATTGCGAGATATATTTGTTGAGCTCAGTCCGTGGGATTGGATACTCATTTTCAGACAAGAACTTATGCAAGCCTTGGGCAACGTGCATATAACGTCTATGTTGTATGGCGTCCTTTTGGAAAAGTTCAGGATCTTCATGACGATTAGCGAAGTTAATCAATGAAGATAGTTCAGTATGCAACTTGCCACGTTCCGCAATAAACGTATTAATTTTCTCTTTTATGCTGTCTCTATCTGGCGTAAACAAATCAACAATGTCAGGTTGATCTACCAATGTTTTATCCAAAATCGTTTTGATGCTGGTTTCATAAAACTTGACTTGATTCTCAAGATTCGTGCGAAGTACTTCTATCGAGTCATCCTTTTTCATTGGCAAGTAATACATCGCTTGATTTACTTTGGCTGCAGCTTGCAACAAATCTTGGTTAATGTTGGCATACTTCTCAGACTTAATGTTATTCAATTCTGCAAAACGAGTTAGATAAGGCTGTACGTTTTCCATCATCATTTTTGGTTGATTGCGTGTCATCGCACTAAAAATGAGATGGTCATAGGCATGGAAAAATTCATGACCAAACGAGCCAAAACCTGAATTCTTGGTTAAGTTAATCACACGGTTAGATGGCTCGTAATGTGCCATCGCAGCGGAACGTCCACGCGAACCAAAAGCAACACCCAACATACCGTTAAAGCCAACAAATTTCGGATCTATATCAAGTGCCTTAGCAAGAGCGAAACAACCGTCATATGCGTTATTTAATGCGATTTGACGATCGCTCTGGTTCAAGTACTCGCCAAACTCTACGGCTTTAAATCCAAAGGTCGCTTGCAAGGTATGTGCTGTAACATCTTGGCCATTACGTGAAGCAATGTTTTCCGTCACAACCACATCACTGAGCTTGAATGCCTTACGCATAGTACGAGGCTTAGCATACTCTTTGAATAGGGCATCTAAGGTACTCGCCGTGTCATCTACAATGTTCGATACATTCTTTTCAGATAACGAGACTTCTTGAGTATCATCATTCTCTGCAGTTGCGTCTTTGGTTTTTTTAGCAGTTAACAGATCCATTACTTGTTCAGATAGACCAGCATCAGATCTGCTAAATAGCGTACTCGAATCTATAATGTTGCCACTTCTAAAAGTAACAGTCGCTTTTACTTTGTCTTGGAACGGTTTGGCATCAATCGCACTACGTATTTTTTTATAGATAGAGTAGGTGCCTTTAACTGGCGGTAACTCTTTCCGTAAATGATGAAGTGCTTCAGTGAGCGTTTTACGTGCTTCACTACTATCGGTTTTCGCCAATTCAGAACTAATAATCATGTCAGTGGCAGCATATTCAGCATAGCTTTCTACCAATGAAAATAATGACCGATCTAATGATTTAAACGCCGTGAACAGATCTTTGTCTTCATTCAAACGAACGTATAAATCACATGCATTAGGAATAAATTCACGAACTGTTTTTGCTTCCATTAAAGCATCACGCATACTTAAAACAGCGTCATAGTATCCAGCACCTACTTTTTTAAACTGTTCTTCAGTGGCATTTTCAAGCGGATAACGTGGCTGATCATTCGTCATCTTGCGTACAGCGTCAGTCAGCAAGTGAATGTAAATATCTCGACCAGCTTCTTTTGCTTGTAAAACCGATTCCTTTTTCCAAATTTTGTCACGCGTAATTAGGTTTTTGACTTGCAAAAGCGACATATCTTGAATCTGACTGAGCGATAAACGTGGACCATACAGATCCTTTTTCGCACCAGGCATTTTCATACCCGTATCTTCAATAAGTCCAACTTCAGAACGTGACTCAGTGGCTTTCGGTTTGGTTGTTTTTGGCTCTTTTGGTGCTTCAGCTTCAGGCTTACCCTCAGACTCAAACAGTGATGTTTGCTCTGGAGCAACTGGCTCAGTCGGCTCTACAACTTCTACCGTTGCTTCCTGTACTTCTGGTTCAGTAGGCTTTTGAACTTCAGGTTCAGTTACGATCGGTTCTTCAACCAATGGTTCTTGGGCAACTTCTACAACAGGTGCGCTTTGAACCATATGTTCAGGTTTATATACTTGATCGCGAGACTTAAATAATTCTGCTTTTTTGAATGATTTTGCAAAATCAGTAATTAAGAAGTTCTTAGAGTTCGGGTGCTTTGGCGTAGGAAGAATTTTATAGCCTTGATCAACAAATTGCTGATGTTCGGCATTATTCACAATGGCCAGTTTTAACGGAGATTGATCATCGGCAACTTTAATCGCGAGATCGAACCGGTCTTTAGATTCAAGTAGCTTTTCACCAAAGGTAAAATCAATTTTATTGACCAATGTTGAAATATTAACAGCCACAATCTCATTAAGGCCTTTAACATCAATATTTTCAAAACCGGGTGATAATGGCACCTTGATTGTCTGCAGTATGTTTTCACGTAACCCAAGATCATTTAATACTTGGTCCACAAGATGCGCTTTTATCCCGTTTAACTGGAAGTCTTTAAACAATCCACCACGCTCGTTGAATTTAGCAAACTGCTCAACATTATCAAAAACCCGTAATTGATCATGCTGTAAAACTGGTGTGTCTTTATCTATGACAGAAATCACTAAATCAGCACCGTCATTGGCCACAATAATTTTGGAGCCGTTTTCAAACGCTTGATCCATTTCTTTTTGATGGATGTAGTCGGTAAAGACGTTCATCAAATCAACATTGGTCATCACATCATTGCTTTTCACAAAATCGATTAGATCTTGTTTCGCCGTTGGATCGATGTATTGATTATCGGCATCACGCAAAGTTAATGCCTTGTAATCGTCCAACTCAGGGTTAAACAATACCTTTTCTTTAAGGTGTAGGTTTTCGATCGACTGGAAGATCTGATAGCGTTTTTCTAATGAGTCGATCAAGTACTGCATTTGCTCTTGCGTACTTAAAACTGAATCATTGCTAAGCGTCAAAGCTTTAAACAGCGCCTTATCGTCTGCAGCTAAGTCATTCAGACTTGATTTAACGATTAAGCGATCGGTAGACGGAATCTGTTCACCGCTGAAATATAAGTTAATCGCACCGTGCTTTTGTTCATCAGCTGGTGAAACCGTGAGATAAAAATTTATCTCAGGAAACTCAAACTCTTTGATACGTTCTGGATTGGTGATAATGCTTAAAAGAGATCCCGTTTTTGTCTCGAGAGATTTATTTTTTAGTGCCGTCCATTCTTCAATAGAACGATTTTCAAATGACTGCAGTAGGGCAGAATTGATTAAATCACGGTTGAGGTTAAATCCATTCTTGAGTGAGTCTGGAGTCGATTGTAATGCTTCAAGCACAAGCCCATGTTTAAAGAGATTGCCAAAGTCATTTTCACTGTTAACATCGGTCTTTTCAAGTGGCAAGAAACTTGATGCATGCTCATAGACATTCTTAACTTCAATATCAAGCTTTAAGCCTTTTTCATATTTCGGTACCGCTTCCTTGGTCAAAATACGATTAAGAATTACATTCTTAAGGTCATCATAGGTCAGCTTGTTTTTGCTGATCGGATTAGAGCTCAGGATATGTTCAAACGAAGAAGCACCATTAATCATAATGGTTTTTTGCTTTTGTAATGAACTAACCTTTTGACCTAGATCCATCGGCAGTAAGCGAATGAAGTTCTGATCAGATGCTATCGTACTGCTATACACCGCCAAAGAACGTGCGCTAACTTCAGGCTCAACCATCAAAGCGTTACCTTCAGCTAGGTAGGTTTTTACCGCTTCTTCAGTCAACGTGACGACATTTTCAATTTTCGAGTCTTTTGGCGCCGTGACTTCATTGTAGGTCGGTGTTAGATAACCTAGTGCCATCAAAATATGCTTGTGCTCATTATTAATAATGGCAGTAACCGCTTCAGATTTAGACTCTTCACCCACGGCATTTTGATAAAAGTCTTGTAGATAGCGCTTATACGCCATACTTACCGCGACCTTTTTATTTAAGGCAAAAAGCTGTTCTTGTGTATTTGAGTTGAAGTGGTCTTTATGTATCACCTTAGGCAGATAGTTTTGAAAGCTGTCTACCACATAGATTTCATCTTTTTCGAGTGTTTCTTTTAAAGACAAAACTTCATTGGTCGCAGCAAAAACAATCGCGTTGGCCAGTGCATTACCAGGATTCGTGCGTACACGTAATTCCTCATTTATCGCATGATTGAGTTGCGACCTAATATCAGGTAATCGGTTAAGGATAGGGGAGTCAGGATTGTTGCCAATATTGCTACTCAGCTCAGAAAGCACATGAGCCACATCGATACGCTTATTAAAACCCTTGTAGTTACCGTCCTGTTCTAACAGGTTATAGAATCGCTCTAAGCTTTCATCCGATAAATATTGTGATGCAATGCTATGGGCATCACCATCACCAAGCGCCGTAAATTGGCTATTAATACTATGCAGTTGTTGAAGAATACGAGGCATTTGCTGATGAAATGAAAAGTAGTTTTTACCTACATTTTCAGCACTGGTCGCAATCATGTCCTCAATACTGTTATCCAGCACTGATACAGCATTCGAGAACACCATATCGTTAAAATCTGGCATTGCAGATTCTTGAGATGGTGAATATCCCAAAATAGAATATTCAAACTTTTCGACTGCAGATAACTCTTGATCTTGTTCATCATAATAATGAACCACATCAAACTGGTTAACAGCTTCATTCCAAAGCCCGTTAGGTTCTTCACCTAGATCAACGTTGAAATGATAAATGTCAATGTCATTTGAGGTGTGAGTAGCTTCAAACTCGTTCGCCTCATCCAATAGACGTTGCATTTCATCTTGCAATTCATCATCGGTGACAACGCTTTGTAGGAAGTTATCCAGATCCGTGCCGTATTCTTCACGGTCTATCACTGAATCAAAAAAACTATCATAAAGATTGTTCAGACGCGTAGAAGCAATGTTTAACTGACTTAATGCCAATTCCATTTCATAAGCTTGATCGTCATAGGCTTGCTGATCCAAAACATACGCATTTTCAGTAGCAACAGCGACTTGAATCGCAACCGCTTTTTCAATACGCTCACTGATGGTATGTGTTGCTTTCGCTTCAACAATCGCTTGACGTTCTTCTTTGAGCTTTGCAATTTTTTGTAGGTATTCTTGCTTAATTTTTCGCATTAAAGCGAGTTTAGTCAAAGAGTCCTTAATGACTGGTTCTGGAATGTTCGGCTTAAACTTGGTGTGTCTAAAAAAGTGATCAATTCGATTGAACAAACGTTTTACTGGAACCTTAGGTTCAGGCGGTATGGTTTGCTTAATTTGATTGAGATCCAAGCTTTCTAAACTTGTACCGATGTCATCCAAACTTTCATAAATTAATTCACGATCAAAACTGCTATCACCAATTGAGTAGGGATCAAATGTTCTTAAATTATTAATATTATTTTGAACGCTTTGGATCAGGTCCTTAATCTTATCGGCAAGGTCGAATTCTTCTACATCTAAAGTTTGGTTGTTGTATTCCCAAACTTTCCAATCATTGTCCACCAGCTGTAACGCAGTTGTTTCTATACCAAATGGTGCCAATGCTGACGGGATGCTGTTTTCTTCGTATGAATACAAACAGTCATTGATTTTCGTGACTAAGGTTTGAAGCTTGATCAATCCTTGGTGATTAACGGCATGATCATCCGATCTAAGCGCATTCACAATTGGATCAATGCTCGTATTCAGCCCCTTATTCAGCTCTCGAATATCAATAAATTGCTTCGGTAAGCTGTTATACGCTGGCCATGCTGGATGTGAAGATATTTTATAATTGGTCAGCTCAGGAATTTGCGTAATATCTTTTAGGGCAAGTACTTCACCGCCTGAATTAACCGAAATCACTAGCTGTTTGCTTAGTTCAATAGGCTCTATCGTATCTTCTATGAGTCCAGCATTTAGCGCTGCTTCTTTATCAACATAATAACGAGTCAGTGTTTTATCTGCTTGGTACCCGTAATTGTCTAAATCAGCCAACGGCAATGGATCTACGGACTGCAGTAATGTCGGTAGCTTATTCCAGCCTAAATCTGCTTTATTGAATTGTTTAACCGCACCCATAATGGTTGTATTTGGGGCAAACGGTTTTTGCTGTTTTGCTTGGTAAAGCACAACGGACTTTTGATTATTGAGTTCAAATAGGGATTGCCACTGGTTTTTTTCAGCACTACTCATTGGGTTTTGCAGATATATATCTGACATATCCATTTCAATGAGGTCATTTTTAGAGTCGTAAGGAAAAACAGATTTTATGTCAGCAAGAGAGAGACTATCTTGCGAACTCTTATACATAAAACTAAGGTCGTTATTTTGCTCATTGGTGATATAAACAAACTTTCCAGTCTTTTTTAAACCTGTTAAGAAGCTGTTTAAGGATGTGTTCAACTTTTTCTCTAAAAGCTCAACATCTTTAATCTTAATAATGGCTGCTTGGTTTCTTAAATCAGTTTTAGGGGTTACTACAAGTTGAGCGCCAAAGCTACTCAGATCCAACCATTTCTTTTTAGTTGACATATAAACTCCATGGCAATATGTATAAGCATCTTTTAATTAAAATATCAAAGCACCATCGGTTACTTTTGAACGGTATATACTAAAGATTATAAGAGAATTTATATAAAGAAACTATCTAAAAGGGTTTTAAACAAAGAAAGGGATGGCTTAAAACCATCCCTTTTTTTTAAGTTTTTTTCATTATCAGCCTGATAATGAAAAAATCAGGCTATTTACTTGCCATTGTTTGTGAAAGTGCAATCCTACGAATGTTACCCGTAGACTTAGAACGATCAGTCACTTCAATTGAGCCGTCAGTTAATTTGCTTTCAGCAGAAACTAGCGCAGCCAATACCGCTTCTTTACGTTCATTTGACTTGTATTGTTGATATTGCAAGTTCAAGCGTTCAGTACTTTGAATTAAACCATCGACCATCAAACCACGTTCATCTTTAATCGCTTGTGATTTAGCAAAGTCTTTGTAATCTTGCCCTGAACCTAAATAACGAGAGACACTTTTTTCCAAGTGTTGCATCGGTGCAAGTTTGGTACTTGAATCATGACTATTGGTACCACCACCAGCAACAGGGGAGTATTGCGCTTGAATTGCTTTCAAAGAGGTAATTGCTGGAGAAGTTAAAGCATCTTTCGCCAGTTTAGCCATCACATAATCTTGACCAGCAGATGTTTTCGCAATTCTACCGTCAATTGGAGCATCAGGTAGACCAACCATGTTGTTGATCAATGCATTTTGAGCACGAGCCATCGCCGTGTCTGGCGCTGCAGTCGTGAATAAAGTTGAAGCTTGTAAACTTAGACCAGCATTTTCACCAGCAGCACCACATAGTCCAGACGCAGCCTGAGAAGTGGTACAAAACTCATTATGAGCTTGTAACATAGCTTCTTGTGCTTTGTGAGGGTTCATGTAGACACCAGGCGCAGCAACCACTTCAGAGCCAACTTTATTTAAAATTGAACTATCAGCAGATTTATTGTCTTGTTGAGCTTGTTCACGATCGCCTAAAACTTCACACGCTTTAAATGCTTGGCCATGTGCACCAAACTCAAATTGAGCTTTTTTCATTTGCTCACTTTGTTTAACAGCTTGGTACGCCGTTACAAGACTTTGTGCGTTTTTATGTGCGTTATCTGAAATACCTTGAGCAGATACAGCCTCTTGTTTCGTCAGGATCTTAATCGCTGCCGTCACATCATCTTGTTGCTTTTTAATGCCCAAAGATAAGTTTGTGTCCAACGCACGTAACGCAGCGCTTTCCACCGCATCAGCCTGTTGAATAAGCATATTCAAGGTATTTACTGCCATCGGGTTGCCCACGGAAGCACAGTAATAAGCAGATGCAGAACCGCTAATAATGGCGAGGGTTAAACCGAGTGCACTAATTTTTGAACGAGAGCCGTGCGCTTGTGGCGCTTTCATAACTTTACGTGATGTTCTTTTCGGAGTACGCATTATTTAGTCTCCTTAAAATTGAGGCATAGTTTGTGAAAGCTTAACTTTCACTGACTGGCCGTATTTCGTTTTCACATCATCTTTTATCGGCTGAGATTTCGCTAAAAGTAATGCAGACAATAAACCTTCTTCACGCAAACTTTGCTTGTAAGTTTGAAGATCTAAATAAACAGAAACGCCGTTAATGATATTGGCTTCTTTAAGTAGACCGCGTGGATCTTGCATCGCCATCGCCATTTGCCATTTTTTAGCTTCAGGACCACCGTAGTAACGTGCGATTGTTTGGTCGATCAAATCGTTGGCAGACACCATTTTGCCGTCAATATCTTTGAATGATTTTGTATTTTGCGCGTCAATAACCGCCAAGCTATACGCTGGCATAGCAAGTAAAGCTGTTTTTTGGTTGGTTGCTTGCAAATAATCTCGACCAGCTGGAGTACGTGCCGTTGCATTAGACAATGATTTATCTGGTGTACCTAAAATGTTTTCACGCACGTAATGTCTTGCAAGAGCTTCTTTTGAGCCAGGTGCAACAGACTTAAACAGTAGGGAAGCATTGGTATCGCCACCCGGTAATTTAGACAACGTACATTGACCAGCTTGTGCTTCAGCAACCGTACAGAATTCAGCTTTATGCACGTTTAGGCGTTGATTAATCACTTCCTGTTGAGAGCCAACTAATTTACCGCCGACTTGAGAAGTTTGAGTCGCCATATCAGCTGCTTGATCAATCACTTGACCAGATGCACTCGACATATTTGTATTTTCAGCCAAAACCTCACAAGACTTAAAGCCTTGACCAGTATTGGCGCCATAAGCAAATTGTGCTTTTTTCATGGTATCTGACTGTAAAAGCGCTTGAATACCAGAGGCAATAGTTTGGGTGTTTTTAGTTGTCGCATCGGTAATTTGGTTAGCAGCTTGCGCCTTTTGCTTCACCGCAACTTTAAGCGCTGCAACGATGTTTTCAGTCGAATCATCTAACTTTCTACGGGTACTTTGAGATACTTGTTGAATATCATTTGCTTGGTTGCTTGCATGCTTAGGAATCTGAGAAGACATCTCGCTCATAATCGTACCCAAACCAACCGTAGCCCATTCAGCAAAAACAGGACTACTAATCACCAAAGTTGCACCTAAAATGACAGGTACAAACTTTGATTTTCCTTTAGGCTGTCTTAAAGTATTTTTACGCTTTCTCATAGTCATTACTCAAAGAATTTGGCTGAAGCATTGGAGTTTGGTGTAGTGCGTTGCATCACATTATTAGCCACCGAATAGTTAGCCAGTGATGAAAGAGTACTTCCAGCCATGTATTTATTTTGAAAATCAACGCAAGTTGATGAAGAGCATTCCATCAATCCGACTGGAACAACGTTGTTAGATGCAATTGACGAGTAGTTCAATGCAACAGTCGCTTGCTGTTCAGAAAGTCGAGAACGAGAAAAAACAAAAGCAGTATCAATGTCGCCATACTGCAGACCATTTGGAATCAAATTACAGACACCCATTTTTGCTTCTTCTACGCCACACGAGGTCGCCAAGTGAAACGCATATGGTGAGGTTGCTTCATCTGTTGAATTTGAGAAAAGTTTCCCTGAAACATCTTGCATGTATTTAGAAACGTTAAAGTCTTTTAAGTTTCTATTGAGATCGGTTTGTTCACGTTCTTCAAGAGCCGTACAAAAAGCTGAATCAGGGAGGGCAGCATTCGTACCAGAATTTAAAATCGCTTTTTTGATCTCAATATTTTTATCGACACTTTGAATACCAGCAACGATCATTTCTGAATCACGCGTTTGGTTATCAACAATTTGATTTGCACTGACCGCTGTTTGTTGAGTAGATACACGCACAGCAGAACGTACCATCAATTGCTGAGCTTGTATTGCAAGCTCAGAAAGGATAGTGCCAAGACTAAAAGCATTGGTAAAAAGTGGTACGGATAATAGACCAACCGTTAAAGTACCCACCGCAATTGCTTTAACAGGTGAAAACTGATTAACAGTAATTCTTCTTTTACGCAGATTATTTCTATTTTTCATACCACCCCCAACTTAAGAGAAAAAGTCTTTAATTGATTGGGTGACAGAAGTAGATTCTGAACTTGAAGTTTTTGCGTTAGACGGTGTGCTAGTACTGGCTTTTTGATCAGTTGAATAAGAAACTGGACTAGTCGAGCTACTACCATTGATTGTATAAGTATCTCCACCCTCAAAAGCACCGCTAGGCATAACTAGACCAGGATCAAGTTTACCAAGTTGACCATTCACAGCAGTACCAAGCGCACCCGATACATCAGTATATTGACCAGCTTTGTTGATTTCACCTATAACATCATTCAATGGGCCAACAAGTTCAGTACTTGCAGTTTTCATTGCGTCACACGCTTTTTTAGTCGCGTAATCGACAACCATTTGTTGCGCTGCATTGATGATTGTATCAAGTGATGGAATAGTCACAGAAAGGTCAATGATTTTACCGATGTCAGCAAAACAGCCACCTTGACTAGCTGGACTGAACATTTTGTTAATATCGATTGGACGACCCCAAACCGTCATTTGTAGATCTAAGTTGTCTTTAACGACTTTACCGATCCCATCAGTTGCACATGATTCAATATTGGTTTGAATGTTTTGAGCAGCTGCTTGTTCACCTTTTTTAACCGCCATGAAGTTGTTTTCAGCAGCAGTAGAGTTGAATGACGAATTAGAACTGGTAGACGAATAATATCCGCTATTTGAATTCGACAAAGGCGTATCACCACCAGAGCTACTTGCAATGGTCGATGATGTTGCGATGTTTAAGTTACCCATGTTTTGAGTATTACTGGTAACAGAAGCAACGGAACTTTGTTGAACTGCAATAGCACTTGAACACCCAATAACGGTAGCAACAAAAATGCTTAAAGCACTTTTAGTTTTAAAAGCTGGCTTAACATTTTGTAGATTAGGGTTAGTCCTTAAAGTCTTGCCCCGAACTTGTTGTAGCCTTTTAGCTTTCTTGTGATTGTTACGCATATCTAGCCCTTTAAAAGAGTTATGATTAATGTTTTTTAGAAGCAAGTTCGCAAAGCACTACAACATCTTTTACTACAGCTTCACTACTTAAATATAAGGTAGCTATAAGGTGTTTTAACTCATATATCCTTTTAGCGAACTTATATATAGAATCATAATACCATTCTTCACCATATTGTAGTATATACTTCTCATTGGTTAAACATAGTTTTATGAATTCTTTTAAAATAGGACGCTTAAAAATAATAGCTGTCGTAATATATATAAACTGAGTACTAACCAAACACATTAAAGTATTAATTAGCTCTACTTCCTCTTTTAAGCATTCCTGTAAAACCGATGGCTTTAGGGTTTTAGAAAAACCTTCCTCAGTCACAATATCTTTTAAAAAACCTGAATCCGAGTACTTATTTTTCAGAAAATTACTTAATTCATGCACGTTCTTTAAGTAAATATTGATCTGATCTTTAGACGCAGTTTTGAAATGTTCCTCTACACGTTTTGGATCGTTTAACGTGATGTCGAGCATTTCAGATTCATTGTTTTTTTGATTTAAAAGCACAAAAGCGGTGAAGCTGGTAACTTTGCGTGTTTCGCCAAGATAGCCACTACTGCAAGCATTCAAAAAAACAAGGCAATGCTGTTCAGTAAGATACAAGCCGTATTCTTTTGGTGTACCTGGTTCAAAGAAATTGAGTGAACGCTTATCAAAATGAAAAGTGTTCTCTAAGGTCTGACAAAAGTAGTTAATAGAGTGTACAAAAGCTTCTGGTACAAAGGTTGTAGGCTCTTGAGACAATGCTATGTTTTGGCTTTCTATGCTCATTCCCACGATTTAGTCCTCTTTGAGAGGTAGGGCGTAATAGCCCATTTGACTTAAAACACGTAAAGGAATATCAAAGTTAAGACTTTGCGTTAGACCAGATTTAGGGTTAAAGGTTTTAGCTGAAGCTATAAACAAAGTTTGCTCATTAATAAACACTTGAATGCTATTCGTGACTTTTTGTTCATCAAGTATGACGCCACATACAATATCTAATTTCACATCAAACGTATAAGCATCCATTTGAACGTCTATTGATTCCCAATCGATCGTCATGAACAAGTTTTGGTTTTCAAATTCCAAATTACCTTCTTCAAGAGCTTTATGGATTAATCCCTTTTCTAATAATTCCAAGTAAAACGCATGTAAAGGCGTTGCATCTGCAAAACCATGAGGATTAAACGGCGTTCTTGTCGGTTCAGTGATTTTAGTTTGAATCATGTTTAACTCCATTAAAGGGTATTTAGATTCTATCTTAAAACACCCTAAATGTTTTTATTTAAAATTAATTAAAACCCATTGCTATAAGTTGAAGCGCTTTCTTTAGTTTTAACGTTTTCAAGATTGCTTTGCGTAATAGTATCTTTGTAATGCTGACTAAACGTATTTTTACCCGTTTCGTTTATGTTCTTAAGCTCATTTTTAATGACCTTAAGATAGTCTTGATATTTTGGTGACTGTTCTACATAAACTTCGGTCGCTGCAATTGAGAACATGTTCTTATCATTGGTTGCGATCGGAAATAGGGCAGTATAGGAAGCATCTTGCTTGAGCTGGTCTACAGTTGTTTGTTGCTCAATGATCTTCGCCTGATAGTCCAACAATGTTTTATTGATGTTTTCATGACTATGGATAACGAAATTCAACTGTCTGTCATTCGGACGTTCAAGGGTAAACGGCTGATCGATACCAGAAAGCTTATTACAGATCTCCATATTGTATCGGTAGGCTTCAAACGAGTCTGAAAAGTGATTAAAGTCTTTTCGGAGAGCATTATTGTTTTCTAAGTCTTGCTGAAAGTCTTGAAAGCATTGCAATACATATTCATCTTCATTTTTTTCAACGAATAATTGAGCGATGTTGGAGCACTGGTGCCGTTCGCAGAGATCCGCAAGCTTTTGAATGCTTTTAACCTCATTTTTCTTTTCTAAGATATTGCGTAAATGTAGCTGAGTTGCCCGATACTCTTGCATCAACATATTGTGATGCTCGACAAATAGCTCATAATCGCTTTTAAGGTACGGACTGGCACCTTCAATCTCACGCTCTACCTTTTCATGCTTAGAGTTGATTTGAACACGCTCACGCGTGGTATTCACTGTATTTTGACCAAAACCACCTAAGATTTTATCAAAAGTAATCATCGCATCGATGTCGCCAGTTACGTTTTTATAGAGATCCATGATTAACGCCCCAATGTTTGATCATTGTCATGATCGTTTCTACGTGCGACTTCTAAATCTATATGCTTATCAAGGTCACTCAAAAATTGAGATGTCGTATTTTTCTCAAGCTTTACTTGGTCTAAGTAGTTTTTAGTATTGAGATTCAAACCATCTTGGAGCGCTTCTAAGCGTAGGCCAGTTTTATCAAAATCAGCTTCAAGGATCTGATTCACTTCTTTGATTTTTTCCATGTCTTGCTGTTCTAGACGGTGTAACTTCACATCCTCATGAATCGCAGCGATATAGTGATCGGTTAAGATCTCTTGCTTTAAGTGCTGAAGCGCAATTTCCACGTTTCCTGTTTCGGCAATCACGGCGTTGAAGCTGTCAAAGATTTGACCTGTTTCAGCCGAGTTTCTAAATTCAACACTACGAGGCTCAACACTATTAAGGTTTACAAACTTGGCATCACCATACGCAGTAGGTAGTACTAGATGATCATCCATACATTCAAAAAGTTGCTTATATTCAGCATTCATAAGATTTGATGCTGCTTGAAGCTTTAAATCTTGTTGTAACGTGTCTAGGCGTTGGTTGAGATGTAGAAAGCTTTGAACATACATCTCGTTTTGAGAGTTTTCAGGCGCAACAACGGTTGAGGCCATACCTTTAACAACATTTTTCAGTTGCGTATTTTGAATCTGATCAGCAATTTGATTAAGCGCGTTAATGTGATCGGCTTTCACAAGGTTATTGTTTTTCAGTTGTTCAATAAATTGATTTTGTTCAATCACTTTTTCACTTTCCTTTTCGCTGAATAACGAATCTTTAATTTGTTGTTTCACCTGGTCCAAGTTAGAGAAGAGGTGAAGTACTTCTTGTTCATTGCTGTTATTGACTGCATTTAGCAATGTAACAAACACATCATGGCTGATTAGTTGTTGCTGATTATTTTCCGCATTCTGAAATTCAGCAATTTGACTACGGCTAATGACTTCAACACCAACATCATTGATATAGCTTGCGCCAATCGGGGAGAGTTGATTATCTGGAGCTTTTACGGCGTAGTACTCGCCTGATTTGCCATCATCTTTGGCGCATAGACCAATATATGTATTGCCATCTTGCGTAATGATTTTTGAACCGATGCTATTGAGTGCTGCAGAGGGTTGTAACGTACTCAAAGTTTGAATCAATTCTTTTTCGCGATTTTGATGAATTGCATTACTTACTGCCTGGTAAACTTCAGGATCTAAATAAGTCACCTGATTGGCAGATTCTTCATTGAGCGCCGTGACAGTATTCCACTCTAAAATATCTTTACGCGGTATCGTTGTAATACCGGCATTAATAATATCTTCCGTGGTAATTTGACGATCAAGGTTAGTAATGGCCACGGCGTTGTATTCGGGTGCAATTGATTTATGACCTTCCGAATCTGAAGTCAGTACCACGAATTGACCGTAATCCGTTTTCACCATGGCACCTACAACACTGAGCTTGCCTTCCAAAATCATTTTTGAAAGTTCAAGTTCACGTTCGGCAGATCTGGCATAAGTATTAGTCTGTTCTGCAGTATTGTTGATGGTATCGGCTTTGAGCTTGTCTAAATATTCACTTGAAAATTTACCAAGCGCATTTAACTCGTCTATCGGCTCGACAGACTCCAGCTCATACAGTGGAACGGTAGAGGATTCATTCACGATGTCTTTAAGATAAAGCACATCTTGTTCAGTGATATTTTCGAGATCTTCAATCACCGAAAGAGGCACAACGATCGCACGTTTATCCAGATTATCGGAAGCTATATCCAAAACAACCATATTGGTTTGGGTTGTTTCATCTTCATAAACCATACCGACAAACTGTTCAATTTCAGCATAAGAAACATTGTTGTGACGGTCTTTAAAGAATGCTTCTAAGTCAGAATCATGATCAACATAAATACTGTCATAAGGGTTCATTGGTTTACCGTCATTGTTTTGGTCTTGGCTTTGCGGTGCTGATTGAGTTGCCGACTGTTCTGCAGTATTGCCTTTAAACTTACCCAAAAGGTTTGAAAGTTTAGATTTGACTTTCTTTACTTGATCCGAAATTATTTGACCTGATTGATAGGCACGTTGAATAAACTGATCTTTGTATGAAGCTTTGGCTTCTTCAGTCATTTGTTCTGGATCTTGCCCTAATGGATATTCGGCACCAAGGAACATACGTGCTTGTTCTAAGTACTGAGAACAAATGGGTTCAAAAAAGCGACCTTCAAACTCATGGATCTTTTCAGACTTAATGCCTTCATGCAGTTCTTCAATTGAGAGAAACGTTACTTTGTCTTCAATCGCTTCTAAATAGAACGGCGTAATCGGGGTAGGTGCATCGCTACCTTCCACTTGAGGCGGTAAATCTGCTTCTTTAACTAGTTTGATAAATGGGGTAGAGGATTCAACACCTTCGACAGAATCCTTACCGACTACATCAATCACGATGTATTGTTCACCGTCAATGGCATAGACTTTACCGACATTTAGATCGAATTCTTCTAAGGTAACGCCGTCACGGTCTTTATTCAGTTGAGTGGTATATGGATCGTTTAAAAGAGGCAACATTTGCTCTTTAGAGATCGGTTTTAAAATATCGGCATTCTTACCAAGTTCAGTCAATTTTGATTTATCGGCTGTATTGGCAAGCTGTTCGGGTTGTTGTGCGTCTGGATGGTTACTTTTAACGGTAACATCAGGATTGATTGGTTTATCCCAAATGTTTTTCAGGTTATCAAGGCTTTTGTTCTTGTTGAACATGGCCATAATCGCTGCAATGATCAACTTGATTGTTTTCTTAACCAGTTCAATCATGACTGCAATCATTTTTGCACTGAGCGCAGCGAGTTCATCAGCGACCGTTCGTGGATGGCCGTGGCTATTTTCACGCGCTAAAGGAGGACGTTCGTTACCTTCCTCATTTCGCATATCCTTAAAGCTTTTAGAGGCAACGCTACTTGCAGCCAAACTTGCTTTGTCTTGTGGACCACCAGCAATGTTTAATGTGCTCTTTGGTGTACCTTTTGGTGCATTCGGATCAGCTGATTCAACATCTTCCTTTACTGTCTCTTTAGTCTTCTGATTTTCTTTATGTTCTTTCAAAAGTAGAGCAGCTTGTAACTGGTCGCTATGTTCACGGGTTTCTAATAACTGAATTACTTCCTTGGTTAACGTGTCCGTATTGAATTCAAGATAGTGAATCTCAAGTTGTTCAAGTCGAGCAGCTGTATGGTCGCTATTCACACGCCATTGATCCATGACGATAGATTTTGGCACTAAGCCAAGTTCTTCAGCTTCAATCCCACGAATTAAGCAAAAGTCACGCACTTGGCGCATCAATGCGTTAATTTGGTTTTTATCGGTTAATTCACCTGAAAAATAGGTATTCGGTGCACCCGTAACTTCGTTGTAGATCTGCTGTTTTGCTTCACGCACGACTTGGTTTTGGTTAATCAGGCCTTCAATCGCGAATTGACGATTACTCAGGAAGTTGAGGGCATTTTCTTTAGTTGCACCCTTCAGGCTTAAACCATAGTAGGGCTGAGTGATAAAAGATTTTGTCTCAAAGTTAAAGAGGGTTTTTTCAGCCACTTGAACGGCTTCAAATGGATTCTCTTCTTTGGAAAGGAGGAAATCAGGATCATTGTCTGATAGGTATAATTTAGAGTCTGCAGTTGTATAAACACGGTCTTCAACTGGCAATGAACTGTTATTTTCAGCAATATTGCCTAATCCTTGGTCCAGTGCGTTTTTAGTCTGGATTTTATTCAGAGCCGCAATAAACTTAAGATCATCATCATTCTGCAGATCAAGCCCGATGTCTGCAAAGAATTCTAATTGACTGGCTGGCTCTCTTTGCTCAAGTGCATCAAATACTTTACCAATCAGAACAGGATCAAGTTCAGCTAAATCATTGACAGTGACAGCGGAAAGATCAAACGTGTTTTCAGGAATGATGGACCGTTCATTCTCGTAATTCGGGTAACTACTACGCTCATAATCACCTTCGTCAAAAAACATCGGTTCATCATCGTTCAACCGAGTATCTTCAAGAGGGGGAGCGTAATCATAATCTGGGTGCCCAGGAGGTACAGAGTTACCGCCCATAGGCTGATCATATTGTTCATACTGATCATACTGATCATACTGATTATTTTGATACCCATCATCTTGCATGACTGGCGGTTCTTCCATTAATGGAGGTTCAGATAGGGGATCATTGGGATATGGTTCAGACTGGTATTGTTGCGATTGATCTTGTGCAACATTGTTTTGTTGTGGCGTAGGCTGGATGGATTGAAATTCCACGCCGTCCAAACTTAAATCATCCCACTGTTCCAGGCCCTCATTGAAAGTTAATGATTGGCCGTCTTGCAGTTGATCAAGTGTTTGCTCGTCAAAATTATCTTGTTTAGGGCTTTGGTCCATATTTGATCCTTATGACAGGTGGCCTTCCTGGTTTTAAGAGTCCTTTTTAGAATCTGTATCAACATTCCAAATAAAGTCTTCTTTAAAGTCAGAATTAAAACCAGTTGTGATGTCTAATTCACTGTCAAAATCCACTAAATCTGAGTTATTAGAAGATTCCTCTAAGGGATTAGAGTTGCACATAAAATACCTGTATTTGTTTTTTAAAACGTCAATGTGATCGTCACGGATATGATACATGGTATATACGAACTAGACCACACGTAATTGTTATTCACGTATGGTCTGGTATATACCTTTTAAGGGAGGGTTTTAGAAAGATAATTGCTGGATTTCTTGATCGTTATCTAAGGTTTTACCCTTAGGTAACTCAGCCTTATAAGCTGGCTCTTCTGGAGGATTAAGCATACGGTTAATTTCATTTAAAAAGTAATCATTACCATCAGGAAGCTTAGATTTTAAATCCAAAAAGGCAGCTTCAATTTTGGTTGTACTGTCCAGCTCGTCAACAAAGCGTTCAACATCCTTGAGATCAAGCGCAAATCTAAACTCATTACGGCCTGGCTCAGTAAAGTGGATGTTCAACGATTCATCTGTTTTACCGCCTTTAGGATCATGGAATACGTTGGTATTCGACATAAAGCGATTGAACTGTTTTGCAACAGATTTCACCGTCACATTAAAGCAGTCTGACCCGTTGTAGTAGAACTCAATACTTGCTTTCTTGTACGGGAAATTAACCTTAGTACCCACATAGTTATTGCGGTTGAAATCAATGTTTACAGGCAATTGATTAAAGAAGTTCGCAATCTCTTTAACTTGCTTAAACGTCACTTGGTTTTCAAGAGAGCTTTCAAACAAGTCAGTTGGTGTATTTGATGGCAATAATAACGCACGGTTACGCATACCATCAGCATCGGTAAATATAACGGTTGAATGTCGTAGATCTAGTGAGCTGACAATCTTATGTGCCTTGAACATATTGCCCGTTAAGGTAATCGCTTGTCGTGTGACATCACCAGACGGCGCTTTCTCAAAATAGGTACGCGTATAACGGGAATAATTGTTTTGTTCAGTAAATAAGTTCACCAAGGGTTGACGATCCTCAACATGACGTCTATTCACATCAGCATAAGAATAAAATTCAGGATTGAAGCGTTTTAGGATAATACGTCCTTTTTCACTCACTGGAGCTACCCAATCCAAGTCTTGCTTGGCATTTTGCATGGTGTAATTGATCAGTGGAACTTTAAACGACTTCTTATCACCAGGGTAAACCAAATCAAGCTTAACCGCATTCGGTGTGATTGCACCTACACGTAACGGCGGTAGGTCTAGACGTAGCAAAGCACCTGTTTTGTGATCTGGCGTCACTTCATCATCAAAAAGACTAGGTTTTGAGATAAGGAACAATAACCCATGCGCTGAATGACCTTCTTTTTCGTTCCTTTCCATAGAACGAGCCAAGAATTTTAGATCCTGAACAATTCGATACATGCGATCAAAGTTAGAGGTCAAAATAGGATCATTGGCAAGATAAACCGCTTCAGCTACTTTTTCAAAAGCATCTGCAGAGTGATCATCAGGTTTACGAAATTGAATATCATCAATGTGTTTTACATTGGCTTCAACAACACCGAAATGATCAAATACTTCGTGTCGATAATCACGAATCACTTCACCACGCATTTGCCCATTTTTGAAAAATAACTTTTGCTTAGCAAAGCCTTCATATTTTTGGTACATCAATGCCTCAAAGTTATAGGCATAGTGTAGTAGTCCGTGTACCGTTTCATTGATGTTTTCATTGATACGTTTAAATTGACGCACCAGATAATCATCACTTTCTTTGAACATGAGTTTTAGATTGTCAGCACGTAATGGCTCAACATGTTCAATGTATTGCAGACCTTCAAAACGCACAGGTAGATCAAAGGTATTGATCTTGGCTGCTTCTGTTTCTGAAGTCACGGTAAAGAAGTTGTCCTTCACTTCAAACTCACGGACTTTTTTAGCTTTCCAGTCTAAAAAGTTGGTCTTGAGAGGGTTACGACCCAACAAGTCTAATTCACGGATCTTATCGTTATAGTCAACAACCAAGTCTTGATAAACCTGTTCTTGCTGACTAATCGGCATCAAAATCAGTTTAGATAGCAACTGGTTCACATGATAGTTTTGCGCCGTGCGATATGATGGTCCTTTTTCATCATCCGAAATATCAATATCAAGTGTGTTCGCCAAGTTTACGTTATTTTTTAAATAGTCCAACGCTACCCGGTTGCCAATGTAGTTGAGCATGTCAGGATAATCGTTTTCGTTAAACTTGGTTTCTGAGTTGGCAGAGACGTTCGCTGATAGGGTAGACAGTTTACGCATCATCATTAAGTGCATACGTGTTTCTGCTGGAATACCCGAATCTACTGTCGTCATAATCGGATGTGATTCTTCACCACGGCGACCCACACGACCGATCATCTGAATCGTATCGGTAGAGTTCTCAGGTTTTTGCAAGAAAAACAACTCACGTTGGCGCAAGTGATCCGATGGAATTGTAGGATCAGGGTTTTTGGCTGCATGTAGAGAAATACCCGTACAACCAGAGCGAGTCACAATAACAACATCGATTTCACCAGATTGGAATTTTGATTGAACCAAAATCTTACCTTGTGTCGTATTGTTCTCTTGTTTATTAACCTTCCATTTGCCGTCTCTTGTTTCCGTTAAGTGGATCTGACGGCCAGAGATTTCATCAATCTTGAAGCCAGCTTTTGTCACCTTGTTACGTAGTACGTCCAAAGGCATCAAAGGTAGGTCAGGGAACTTTTGAATCTTTTCTTTGATACGATCCAAAATGATTTTATACGGACTTACCACTGGATCGCCGTTTTCATTAAATGTCACTTCCGTACTGAGCTTCTTAACGAACGAGTTACCGTAGTTATCTTCAGCTTTCACCACATCGATGCGATCTAACATCACTTCAAGCAAGTCACGGAATTGTGGGAGTTCATCTAAAACAGAAATTTGACTTTGCAGATAGCTACCGCGCTTATATTCAAGCTTAGTCAATTCCTTTTGAATATTTTTCGCTGCTTTTTCATCGCCAGCGTCACGGTTTTCTTTGATCATGAGTTTTTGAAGCTCATTTTCAAGAAATTCAATTTCTGACGATACCGACTTGAAGTTATTAAACGCTTTTTCTTTTTCAGGCGAATCAGCGGTAACGTCTTGCGCCGTATCTGCTTTTAAAATCGCTTCCATGCGACTTTGCATCAAAATGTTGAATAGACTCTCACCCGTATTTTCCAAACCAATCACGGGCTTTCTACCCTCATGTAATGCCTGAATCACAGCATCACTTGTAGAGTCAGTTTTCAATGCCAATAGGAATTGCTTTTGGATCTGGTACATTCGAGATCCAAAGTTCATCACACTCAAACTTAAACGGTTTTTCGGATCGTCTGAATCCTGATGAAAGTCTAAATTGGCAACAGCATCATCATCATTGGCAATGTTTTCTAGCGCATCGAGGCGAATATCTTTAGAAAATTTCACCATGTCCGTCAAGATGTCAGAAAGAACATCTGAGTAATTGTGAAATTTCTTAATTTCCTCTTCAGTTGGCACAAAGGTTTGAATGGTAATGTGCGAGAGATCTTGCTCTCTACGAATCATGGCAGAGCTGTCTACCAAACCTTCAGAAATAAACTCCAAAATTGGACCATCTGCATTATCGATAACCTTTTGTAAGTCATTACGAGATACGGATCGAGGGAACAATTTATGGAAGAATTCAAGATTTTCAGGTTTCTTAATTGCCGATGCAGACTGGAAATTAATTAGATTGGTCTGATCAATAACATCTAAGAAAAATTGACTTGTAGCTGATTTCAAGGATGCTGCACGGTGCGTTTCATCCATCACCAAAACAGTGTCTTGATTAATAAAACGAGTCAATAACGCACGTTTCCGGTTTGGTCGGTTAAATTGGCTATACGTTGCCAATACCAAGTCATGTTGCGCTGGAATATCTTCAATTTCCTTAGGTAGATCTTGGCCAGTGAATAAAACCTCTTCAGTACCAAAGCGGTTAATCACAGCATCCGAGTTAAAGATAAACGGATCTTTAAAGAACTTGTCACTGTCTGTAGCAACAATATCACGCCAAATGTCGTTCAAGAGTTGCGTTGTATCTGTAAGGAAAACAGGGGGCTTTCCTCTTAACGCACTATATCGTAAACACGCAGCTGCAATACGACCTTTACCTAAACCCGTCTGGTCGCCAATAAGCACAGGTAAGTTTTGGTCAAAACGTAAAATGATATGGGCAACCGCATCGACCTGTTCACATGCAAAAGCGGACTTTAGTGCATCAAAATTGTCATATTGCAATTTCTTAGCGACATAGGCATCAACAAGAGTAGGGTAGTTACCATTATCGACTTCAGCTTGGAAATTGATACCCCCAAAACCTAATACATTTTGGATGTGTGTAGTCAATTGAGCATTTGCCTGATTAATCGCTTTAATCTGGTTTTTAGCCACTAAAGCAATTGGCTCAGATGCCATAGACATCGGTATATACTTAACTTGGTATATATTTTCCGGAGTTGGTTCTGTTGTGTTTTCAGCATTAGGAACAGGAACAATCGGCTGTAAATTTGATTGGTCAGATTCAACAGTCGGTTCTTCTTTTTGCTCAGTACCGATCGCTAATTCAGAATTTAACTTAGCAATCTCTTCAGCAGTTAAACCCGGTTCCTGTTTTACTTGCTCTACCGCTGGTTCTTCAGCTGGTGTTTGTTCAGGTGTTTCACCCTCATTGGTCGCCGTGGTATCACCTACTTGAAGATTAACGTCATCGTCAAGGTCTTCATCCAGATTTTGGTTCTCGTGCGGATTCTTTACCTCAGGCACGAAATCATTGTCATTTTCATTTTCAAACGTTGGTGTAGCTTCAGTTGGTGTAGGTACATCATCATCTGAACTGGTTGTTTGCGTACTAACTTCAACGGTTCCGAAGTCAAAAGAAACTTTATTCGGTTTTGATTTAGGTTTACGACCAAACATCGGTTTTGGTTTGACAGCTTCCTCTTGCTTAATCTCTTCTTCTTTAGCGACCACGACTTCATCAAACATAGTGACTGCAGACGTAGGCGTTACACTTGATGCAATATCTTCAAGTGGCGAAACAGGCTGTTCATCACCTAGACTGGCAAACAAATCGTCATTTTCTTTTTCAACAGGCTTAACCTCAACAACAGGTTCAACCACTGGTGCTTGTTGTGCTTGTTGCTCAACTGGAGTCGGAGTAGTTGGCTTGAAGTATAGATCCTTATTCGGATTCAAACGATTATAGATTACGTTATTAGCCCATCCCCAAAGTTCGTCATAGTCCGTAATGACTTTCAACTTATCTGGTACCACAGAAGATTGGTAAGTTTGTAGTAACGCTTGTTCGTTTTTACGATTGCCTACCACTAACATACGAACATTTTGATTAGCGCCGTTTCGTGCATATGCATTGCCGTGGATTTCTACAACCGCCTCAACTTCATAATGCTTATAGAGATAATTAAGTAAATTCTTTGATTTACGCTCAACCGTACCATCTGAAATCTGTTTATCTGAGCCAATAATGAAAACTGAACGCCCTTGATCGTTTCGTGCGTTTAGTGATTTAACCAGAATGGCATGGTCCAATTTATCCGTACTGAACCAGACGTTTTCTGATGGATCTACCAATAATGGGTTTGGATCTACGCCGTTACGCTGTTGAACCAAAATTGGTGCAACACGTTCTAGTTTATCCATAGCACCAAAAGGAGGGTTGGCAATCACATAGTCAACTTTTTGCTTAAACGTTTGCTCAAAATCAATTTGTGTAGCATCTGCAGTAACAACCGTGCATTCATAATTTTGAGTCAGTGCTTTTGTACGTTCAGCACGTTTGGGATCTAACTCAACCGCATAGACAGAAGCATTACGCTCTTGGGTTAATAAACCGATTAAAGATCCATTACCCACAGTTGGCTCGAGCACGGAAAAGTTTTGTTTTGTTCGGTTATCACCCTCAATCAATAAGCGCTGAGCCACAAGTGACATCGGGATTGGAGTCGAATATTGCTGTAACATACGAATCGTATTGTTTCGCATGGTCTTAGTCGGCATGCGATTGTATAACGCTAAACTCGTTTTAAATGAGCTCTCAGTAAAATCAAGCTCACCTAACTTTTCGACCATCACTGTTTCAAGCGCTTCTTCTGCAGTATGGATCTGTTTATCTGTTACCTTGGATACATCAACGTCAGCATTTTTGGCTTGCGTGATTAGAGCTAAAAACTTTAAAAAGTCCTGGTGATTATGGCTCTTTGTTTCATGTTCTAATTGATAGATATAGCCTCTTAAGCATTCTTTTAAATCTTTTTGCTTGGTCGCACGTAAGTACAGACTAGACGGCTGATCATTAGGACCTTCAGGTATTTGCGTACCTTGGGCATTCACGTAAAAACGGTTATGAGCTGAAGCATAGATTTTGTTGCCATCAGAGTTATAACCGAGTGGAGTTGCACTATTCAACGCAACGTTCAATCGTTGTGGCACCAATGTTTTTGCTTGGGCATTGAACAAATCATGCAATTCTTGGCGAGTCGCAAGCACACTACGGATAAATTCTTTTGGAATACCCAAAACTTCATGAAACAGTCTTGGTTTGATCGTTTCATTCAAATTGTATTGATACAAGTGACCGTCAAAGTGAGGATAAGCCTCAAACTTCATCGGTGTAAAACCAATGTTATTCAAATTTTCTTTAGATAGTTTTTTTTGAACGTCCAATAAGAGTAATTGGCTATCCGTCTGGCCAACACGCCGTACATCGAGATATACACCAGCTTGTGATAAGTCGATCCATTTAATTTTTTCGTTTAAATCATGAGTAGTCATAGCGAACCTGAAGAAGAATTATTAAATTTGATTAAAAAGTCATGTCGTTATAGACATCAGAAGTCGCAGCCTTTTCTTGGCTTTTCTTAACATCCATTTCTGGCTGTCTGACTTTCATCATTAACTCTTGTGGATCAGGTAAAAGATCGTGGTTGAAGTTCTTAGATAACGGACTATCGATTGAAGCTTTATGTTGCTGTACATGCTCTACCGTAATTTCTGAAAAGTTCAACGCATTCATACGGGTTTGAGTAAGTTCAACAGGCTCGATAAACGAGACAAAACAATTATTCGAGTTCCGTTGGTGTGGTTGAATAACAATAAACGCTTCAGCAAATTGCTGTTTTGCATGCGTCAATTTATTCATGGTCTGACGATCAACTTGACTTAAAAATTGAGGATTTAAGTCGTGCGGTTTTGGATTGCCGTAGTCATCGGTAAATTGATTCACTAGGGGAGGTGCACCAACACCACGAACACCCTCACCAGTACGTAAATCTATTTCTGGATCTACCTTGCGAAAACCAGCGTGAGGCGTTTTATTGTTGAAAAATTTCTTTAAGAACGTGTCTTTGTAAAGCGCACCTAGTTGTAGTTGTTGGCCATGATAAACCTCAGGCAGTAATTTTTGACTCACCAAGCCAGCGTAAAGACGTTTTAAATTTTGATTTTTTTCTTTGTCTACATCTTCATTGTAGAACACTTTAATTTGTCGATCGCCAAGTAATGCAAACAGGGCAATACGGGCCTGGTCCATAACATAAACGTTCTGAGCCTGTTTATCGAACTGGTCTTTTTCATGCTGGTTGGATGGTACAAAATTTGGATCAAAAGTTGCGGTGTGAAAGTCATTGCCGTTCAAAATATCTTTGATACTTTCAATCGGATCTTTAGCAACCCGATAAGACTTTTTAGTTTTATCAATACCGCCACGTTGCATCAACGGATCTGGCTTAGCGAATTGCTTAACACTTTCACGATCAGCACTGTCATAGGTTGGAATCAATGGGATTGTAGTTAATACAGAACCAGACTCATAGCGCACAACAATTTTTGAAAATGGAATGCGCTCAGGTTGGTTGTCAGTACTATTCGATAAAGATTTAACAAGAAGCTGTAAATTATTTTTAATAATAGCGTTATGAAGTGCTGGAGAATTAATTTTTACATTGGGCACTTGCATATGTGCTGCATCTTCAATGATTTGAGCTTTAACAAAGAAATCGCCGTTTTTTTGTTGATGCACATTGATAGAAGTGACTGCTTTGATTAATTGTGAATTCGGGTTGTTACTCATTACGTTGCACCACTGAGCAACATAAGTTTTATAACCGTCAAGAGATTCGTAGGGTGAGTCAACACATTTGTCAAAACAGATAATTCGACCACGGTTAGCACCGCGATTATGTGTGTCTAATGAAGTACGTTGGTTACGTCCAGAATCAAATTTTGCGTGGACTTCATCTACTGAAACATTCTCAGTATGATGCTTGTTGAGTTTATTAATGATCTTCGTGAATTCTTCAGATGAACTCATTCGTATGCGAACTGGTTCATTGGTAGACATATCAAAGCCGTATGCATACAGCTCGTCTTGTTCATCATGTTTGTAAAATTGATCTACAGTCATGACGATACGTTTAATCGTATTATCACTTTTACTCATTTCTTAAATTCCACGCTTTATATTTTTGATTGCTGGTCATTGACTCAAGCTATTTATAAAATACTACAAAACCTCATTGGTATATACTAAGGAGGCAAATAAAAAATTAAAAAATATATTAAAAAGTTTAAGAGTAAATTTTTAAAAAGAAATTTTTTGTTTATTATCTTTCTAATTAAGGGAAGTTAATTAGGGACATTTTTTATGCTTATTTTTCATGATATTACAGGATTAGTACGGAAAAACACAAATGGTACGAGCGAAAATCAAATTCATTTGAGCGCAAATTGAATTTGAATTTTTAGAAAATAAGGCGTTTTTAGCTGGTTTTTGATGTTTTTATCCACTTTCCTATTAAATTCTATCCACAAATTAAGTTCTTGTATATTAGAATGAATTTAAAAATATGAGTAAAATATTGTTCATTTTTTAGCTTTTTGCAATATTGGAAATTTGCAAACTAGCAAGTGTTGTAAGTCGCTGTTTATAATAAAATTAAATAGAATAAAAAATACTTCCAGCGCAAATTAAATTCATTTGAGCGCAAATTAAATTCAAAACGTTGCGGATAACTTCTCCAATTTCCTGAGAGCCTTGATAATAAAGACTTTCAGATTTTATGAGGAATAGCCCTTATATATGACCCAACGATCGCTATTTAGCTTGTTTTACGACAAATCAATAACTTACGCCATTAGGACGGAAGAAAGTTTACAACCCATTTATAAAAAACTTTCGCTGAGTTCAGACTATAACAGAAAATCAATGAGTTACGCCATTAGGACGGAAGAAAGTTTACATCCACTTATAAAAAACTTTCGCTCGTATTTTGACACAACTATAAATCAATAACTTACGTCATTAGGACGGAAGAAAGTTTACAACCCATTTATAAAAAACTTTCGCTGGAAGTTAGGTACAGCCAAAAAGTTATAACCTAACCTTAAAACATACTAAACATACTATCTATGATAGTTGAGCTATTGGATCTGGACAAAAAAGTAAAATCAATAACTTACGCTATTAGGACGGAAGAAAGTTTACAACCCATTTATAAAAAACTTTCGCTCGTATTTTGGCACCACTATAAATCAACAACTTACATCATTAGGACGGAAGAAAGTTTACACCCACTTATAAAAAACTTTCGCTCGAAATTTGCCAGCAATATAAATCAACAACTTACATCATTAGGACGGAAGAAAGTTTACAACCCATTTATAAAAAACTTTCGCTCGAAATTTGCCAGCACTATAAATCAACAACTTACATCATTAGGACGGAAGAAAGTTTACAACCCATTTATAAAAAAGTTTCGCTCGAAATTTGCCAGCACTATAAATCAACAACTTACATCATTAGGACGGAAGAAAGTTTACAACCCATTTATAAAAAAGTTTCGCTCGTATTTTGGCACCACTATAAAACAATAACTTACGTCATTAGGACGGAAGAAAGTTTACAAACCATTTATAAAAAAGTTTCGCTGGGTGCCTATCTTGAGCACATATTTATTTGATCAAGTATTACATTGGTTAACTTACATTGTAATTGTGAATATTACTCATATAAGGCACTGTTTTTCATAGTCTTATTTATTAAGAAATTACTGTTAAAAATGCTTTTAATCGTAGTCTAATTAACGAATTGATGCTATAATGTCTACTCAGAATGCCTATGGGAATTCGAGATATGCAATATCAATCATTTAGTCTTAGACATCAAAAAATACTCATTGACTTCAATGTGTTTAGCTCTGGCTCGTCTGATATTTTGCTAAAAGGTGTTTTATCTGCCGAATTGCTTATTCTAGTTGATAATTTAAATGCATTTTATTCTGCAGAAGACGGTAGATACGTTGTATCAGCTGAAAAAGTTAACCACGTTACAGGTCTAGATTTTAATAAGAAAACTATCAACCAGATCATGCGTGAAGCTTGTGATTTATCATTTATGATTGATACAGATGCGAAGCAAGCTGCAGCACCTATGATTGACGAAATTCAAATCTTATCAAGTGGCGATATTACTTTTAAACTCACTAAAAGCTTTGATTTTTTTAGAAATTCTCTTAGTTTTAAAAGCATATATGAGAAGCTACCATACAGGTTCACTACTTCTAAACTAGAGTTACCGCAGATCGGTCAACAAATAATGTTAATTGCGTAATTAAGCCTCTGACGAGGCTTTTTTATTGTCTAAAATTTAGTTAGTATATACACAGCTTTAAAGCGAAAAGACTACAACGTTAGTTGGGTTGCAAATATATTTTTATTTTTATTTTTTAATTCAATCTCAGGCAATGTACGTTGTACGTTGTCTAAAGTGGAGCAGTTATGCAAGATTCTTCACAAGTCTGCATAAGTAAAGGAATTTCAGAAGATGAAATTTTTGGACTATCGCAGTCAATCAAAGACTCAATTATTAATGCCGAAACAAAAACCATGGATCTCTTGGGTTACGGCAACAAAATCAGTAATTTCATAGTCGAATGTTATCTAGATATTCCAGTTGTTGATCAATTCATTTTTTACTTAATGTTGGTGAATGCCAAAAATAAGTATGCACATCAGCTGCAGCGCGTTATCGCTGAAAAACCTGAATTATCCCAAATTGAAGCATTACAACTAGCGAACAACTTTGTTCTGAATTTTGAATACATCCGTCAAATTCTTTTATTCAAAAATAAAGCTAATTACCTTAGCAATGGCCGTATCAAATCTTTGGCATGGAATACGCTAAATAGTGTTGGTAAAGTGATGCTACCAATGAGCTCTTTACGCCAAATGGACAGCGAACCATTTTCAAGAAATGACGTAGACAGCGTAACTCATAAAAGAATGTTTGCCAGTACGGGCTATTTTGAATTAGATAACAATGCGTTTATTTGCTATCAGCTTGAAGAAACGTTGATTGCCAATCTATCTGAATTAGATTTTGATAAAAAGGGGCGCTACACAGTTCTCGACACTTTAACGGTTCTTGGATTTAAGGACCGTTTTGATCTTTATATGTATAACTTGATGAAGATCAATGAGTTTCGTGGCGAAGTGGTTATTCCTTACATTGACTTCAAAGCATTAACCGAGTTTTCAGTAGAATTTAAATACAAAGCAAGTGATTTTTACCGTAAACGACTTCTTGTTTCATTAGAAAGACTGAATAACAATCCATCTATTGAATTATTTATTTCTGTTAAGTATGAACCATGCAATAAGCGTACACCAGATCGTGACAATTTTTGCAATTATCGTTTTCAGATTCAGTTGAAGTCCAACTATCGTAAAGCGCTTAATACATTAAATGAAATGTGTGCAAAGGTTCAGGATGAACAGGGCAATGAGCTTAAAATCAGTAATGCGCTCTTCACTTCAGCAATTCGATTGAATAATGGTGAACCTGAAAAAGTAATAGAACTTGTTAAGGATCGTTTAGCTGCTTATACAACTAAGAATGGACCATCATATTTAGCTAAAAATCTTAATTTGGTTGCGTCTTATGTTACGCGAGCTCTAGAAGATCTATATAAAAGTAATCACTTCTTTGAAAGATTCCTAAACGATATGAAGCAAGCAGATAATTTACTTTATCTGAGAAATCGTGATAAGAAAGTTGAGATCGAAAACAAAAGTGCATCTACTTTCTCAAGCGAATTCATTAATATTCGCGACAAAGTTGATGTTACCACTTGTGAAATTCTTACAAACGCTGAGTACATTTCAAAGAAAACGGAAGCTACTGTAATTATTGATTATGCTTTCATACGTAATTCTATTTTTATTACACATCCTCATTTGCGCCACCAGCGAAATGCAGACGAGAAAAAATACATAGATCTCGTGTGTGAAAGTACAAAGCTTTGCCAAATATTCTTTGGTACGGGTAATGAAAATAAAAAAACGTTAACTCAAAACTATTTAACAGAACTCCTGTTTGAACATTTTTTTGATGATAATTTCCACTTGAACTCAGATGTATTAAAGAATCTTCTAAAAAAAGATAAGGACTATTGGGTACAAGAAAAGCAAAAGACATTTATGCGGTTGTGGAAACTTGCAAATGAGTTCAGTTTAAAAGCTATTAGTCCAGCGAACTACAACGGTAAAGAGAGTTCAGACAATGAATAATAAACTTTATTTATGTGCAATTTTTACGGCTACTATATTGAGTAGTAGTGCAAATGCCGATTTTAGTGATTGGTATAAAAAAGCAACTTCAAATGAAGATTCAACTCAGCAAGTGCCAGCTCAACAACAGCAAGCACCTGGTCAAATTCAACAGCAAGCACCAGTTCAGGTTCAGCAACAGCCGATACAGCAAAGACAATATAATTCTAATCGGAACACCACAGCTACGCGTTACCAAAACAATAATGCAAATGTCACTGGTGATTCTGGCCTTGAAGCACGAATGAATAACTTGAATTCGACCATTGAGAATCTAAACAAGTCATCAAAAAGTGGTGACAACCTCACGAATAACTATCTAAATATTGTTCAATTCATAGTGATAAACGAAGAAACACGTAAATTGGATGGTAAAGACAATACATCACTGATCAATAACATGTTGGCTGGTATTGTGAGTTGTCAGAATAAATACAAAGTCGATGTTATACAAAAAGTGAATAATCAACTCCCAAGAGATGTTGCTAACACCGTACAACGGTATTTAAGCCAGAATGGACGCTCTATTGGTGCAAACGGCAACTGTTTATACTAATTAAACCCCCTTTTAAAACCGTCCTTAAAAGGCGGTTTTTTTTATTCTTAAAACATACCTATTTATTTTAAAACCACATTCTATATACTACTAACAGTTTAATGAATATTAATGTGGGTTTTATCATGATCAGTTCTAAAACAATATATGAACTATATCAATTGCTGAATCAATCCGAAGTACAAGAATTAAAATCATCTATAACTGAGACTTTTGGTGCAGATGTGGAAAGTGAAGTTGATAAAAGCCCGGTCTTACAGCAAAAGATCAATTATTTTATTTATCAATATATACATCTCAAGCATCCAGAAAGAACAGACAAGATCTTATTCGATGCAAATGAGTCGGCTCACGAGGTTGTAAAAACAGAACACCTTAAAAGTGAGCCAGTACCCTTATTAAAAGATTTTGTATCAAACAGCAGCAATAAAAGTTTAGCACCTGAAGAACAAAAAGATGTAATTGCAGTCACTTTACCAGCCGAATTATCTGACATTCCTGTTGAACCAACAAATCAAAACCATACAGGAAATAATGAAGTAAAACATGACTATAACATTATCCTTGATGGTCGAACTAAGCTAAATATATTGCTCGAAAGATATTTAAGTGGTGTTGATGATGTGGCTCGTGAAATCATTGTGAAGTGCTTTCTTGTTATCTCTATATTTGTAGCACTGATCTCTCTTGTTATGGTTCTTCTGAATACGACCAATATTAACCAGATCCAAGAAATGTATGATATTGGCCATAAAACATTCCTATTCCAATATGCTGAAGTCTGCAATGTAAATGTTGAAGTTGCAAAAGCGAATCCATGTGTTATCTCAGAAATCAATAAACGTATTTCTGAACTATCAAATAGCAGATTTTGGAACACGTTCGGGGTGGTGCTTTTCTCACTTTTATCGTGCTTTTTCTTCTACCATATCTCTACTTACCGTGATTCTAAAGATAAGCACAACGGCTAGTCTTAAAAGGAGGGTAGGGTGTTTTAAAATGGTCTTAAAAGGCCATTTTTTTATTTTAATAACAAAGTTTTATAGTTGATAAAAGGTATTCTAAAAGTATAATAGATACACTCTTAAAACTGGAACGCGTTGTGCTTTTTAAAATTCCAAAAACGGGTGAGATTGATTCAAGTGAACAATCGATGACAGGCCTGGTACTCAAATCGGCATACAACTTAGTTGCCATTTTCAATATTTGCTACATCTTTGTAGTTGTATTCTTTGTGTTTGAAATGTTTTTAAATACAACGATATACAAGATTAAATATCTACCAGAAACCCTCAATACTCCATCATATATATTGCAAATCATCATATTCATTTTATGTTTTTCTTCACTTCTGTATGCGATAAACAAAATGTTTGATGAAAAGTATATCCCTACACGCAAAGAAATCTATCTATTCCTTATCTCTTTTACTATCAATAGTTTATCAATGTTTAATTTTTTAGCTACCAAATAACACTGTAATACCAAGTTCCCACCGTAGCCTAAGCAAAAGTTACCTGTTTTTTTGGGTTTTAAAAGCAGTGAACAAGGGCAGAATTAAAACACAAAAAAATAAAATTAATAGTTTTAAAAAATATTTTTTAAAACTAAATCAGTGATAATATGTAACCAACGTTAAGTTTAAGAAAGTATATTATGTCTGATATTCGCAGCATCTATTTTTACGGTAATAATAAAAGCATCAAATTGGGTAAAAACCCAATCTTAAATACTGTCTTTGAAATTTTTCCAGCCACTAAAACCCCTTTAAAGCGGATTCTTAATCATAACCACCAGTGGGTTAGTAATTGCGCTTTTTACGTGCCTAACGATGTGAAAAGTGAATGGGTTAAAACGGTAACACTTTCAATTTTGACAATCTCAATTATGGCTTCCTTCCGTAATGCAATTGCACAGCAAAAAGGGTTGTCACCAAACGATGAAGCACTTGATGAAGAGGTAGAGAACCTTGTGCCAGATTCGTTATTCAATTCTGCTATTGAATTATCGGATCTTAAAAAAAGTTTATTAGAAGTTCTGCCAAATTTAATGAGCGAATACCTTGCACAAAACTTTGGTGAATACGAAAGCATTATTACAAACGGTGTAGCTAAGCTTTTTATTGATAACCATGAATTTTTGGATAAGCAACTTGATTCTGATGCTGGAACAGATAATCAGATTTCAATGTTAAATTTTACTGACAATGCAGATGAATTATTTCACACAACAAACTATATTTTAGTCCGTATTGCTGATTCAAATGAAAACTTGAAAATCAACTTTACTAACAGCAAACCACATGCAGAACACTTAGGCCGAATTCTGCATACATTGTTGGGGGATGAAAGTTTTGAGATCTCAAAAGGTTCAATTGAGATACCTAATGACGAAGATGGCCAAGAAATTTTCATCTTTGAAAAAGAAACGAACTTTATTGATTTTTACAATTCATTATTGCTGGAAGTTAGTTTTTTTCTAGATCATGCAACAGTCTTAGAGCATATAGAAAAGTATGCACCAATTAACCAAACACTAAGCAGTTTGAGTGAGAATTTAGAAAAGAATATTAACTTTGTCATTTCTTCATTCAAAGAAACTCGCGATCTATCTGCATATTTAGAAAGCCGTGCTCAAATCATAGGGTTAATTCATGAAGCTGCACAAATCGCCAGCATTGAAATACAGCCAGTTGCTCAGGCTAAGGACCTTAAATCGTTAATTGAATCGCATCACCTGGTTACTTTTAATGATAAAGACACCTTTAAACAATTTAATTTATTTTGAGGTGAATATGAAATTTGTTATTAAAAATGGCATTGGTACACGTAAAGTCGAAGTGGATCTCGCATTAGATATACCATTGGTGCTACAAAAATCCATTTCTGTAATTGAGTATGAAGATTTCTTTAAATATTTTAGTGAGCAACATTTTCACATTTGCAAATTTAGAACGTTGAACTTTAAAGATAATAGCGTAGAGGGAAGTAGTAAGGAATTAAATCGCTTTATCTGGCTTGCTATGGCACATCAAGCTTATATGGAGCGTAAAGCTTTACTACCAAGTAAATATATTGCGGATCTAGAAGCTTCAATTTCAAGCATGTTTAATTTAGAGAGCGAATCGCGAGAATGGTACCGAGCTATTCACAAAGCCATAGATGCTTACCTTAAATCACAATTTCCTGAAGCAATAGAGTTTTTACCTTCCAACATTGCACCACTGGATGAAGTGACTAAAATTCTTATGCAAGAAGTACAGCCAGTGATACCAGTTGCAGACGAGCCAGCGAAGCTTTATAGCTGATTCTAGAAATAATTAAGACATAAAAAAACCATCTAAAAATTAGATGGTTTTTTTTGTTTGTGTTTTTATAATTTTGCGAATACTTCAGGATTGTCATTCATAAACTGTTCAATGAAATCATTGTCTAATTCGACATGTTTTGGAAGCTTCTCATGTTCACGAACAATGGATTTTATAGATTCAATATTTTGCTGATTGAAAACAGGTGTTGTACGGCTCATATAGCCAGTATCAGCCATCGCATAGCGATCATCAAACATACCTGAAGAGGTATTAGAATCGACTTCTGAGTCGCTTATAGATAGTGTTAAGTTGCGGTCTTCAGCTAACTTTAAAATGAATTCGTCAGAGATAAAGTTACGTAGCTCATGCAGCATAGATTCAACTTTATTGTGTTTAAAAAGCACCTTTGCAATTGAACGACAAGATAAGAAACCTTTTGTGATGTTTAGATCTAGTAATTTTTGAGGAATGATTGGATCGCTTTTCTTGTTGCTATTCGCGATCTGTTCAACTTCTTCATCAGTCATAGAAGCTATAATGTTTTTAAAGAAATTGCCATATTGAAACTTTTCAATTTTCTCCAGCATTGTCACTTGTTCTGTATCTAATAAGCAAAAAGAAATAGGTTTAAGCTTGCGTTGGTCGGTTTTGCTTAAACTGCCATTTTGGTTTAAGCGGTTCTCTTTGGTTTTAGCGTTAGTTTTAGAGTTAGTCATTTTAAACACCTTTCAATATGTTTTAAACTTTGGTTAATACCAATAATCATATTATAAGTGGTTTTAGCTAAAATACAAAAAATGAACATTTTGTTTTTTTAAAAAAATCTTTTAAATGTTTTTCGTATATACTATAAGAATATCTATCTTAAAAGGTATAACTCGTGATTAAAACTGATACAGGCGATACGGTTGGAGGGGGTTTAACGAATCCTCAGGATGAAGTTCTAGCATTGTTAGAAGAGTGCTTAAACTCTGAACAATATACAGCTCGTATTACTTATATTTGTGAAGATGGCGGTCAATTAGTAGGTAAAAAGGCAGCTTTAAAGATTTTAAAGGAACAAGAGGACAATGGTTTAATGCTGGTTCCAATACCAGTCTTAGGAAAACAACTAAGAGTCTGGAGTGGTTTAAGTAAAACCAAAATGTCTAGTCACACAGGATTGTACAACAATATACAGTGGTCAAAGTTTGAAAGTGGCGAAAAGTTAATAACAAAGCAAGCGTGGACATTACTTCAACTTAGACTTGGGGTTCATCCAAAATACAAATTGGTTTTAAAAAATGAATTAGATGTCGAGTGAATTATATGTTAGTGAAATTAGCCCTTAGTGGTCATGCTTCTCCAGAAGCTTTAAGTAAATTTGAACGTATCAAAGCGTATGTGCCAGATAGCGCACCTGTTTTGGTCACATACTTTAATAAACAAGTTTTATTAAGTGATTTACTGGTTAATTTTTCTAATTTTTTACCATCGCTCGAAATCACAAAAGATAAAGACATGCTGGTTACGATTAGAGGAAATGAAACACCTTTAGTCGAATTTATTGTCAATTTAAAACTATACAGCATGAAATTAGGCAAACTTTTCTTTGAATTTGAGAATCAATTTAAAGAAAAAGAGCAAGACTTTAAGGGCTTTATTAAACGTCACAAACTTAAAGGTTTTGATCATGCCAATTTTGTTAATTACGTGAAACTAGGTGCATATGATAGTGCTTTAGACATTATCAAACACCAGTACGAAAGCGTTAAAAAAACATTCTTTGTACTGTTTAAAGATCGTTTCACCCTATTAGAAAGCAAGGGTTTTATTTAAGGATATTCTATGGAAATGTTAGATCCATCAAACACAAACCCTGGGCTCTTTTTAGTCATAATGGCTACGGCAATTGGTACCATACTTTTTGGTTTTTTAATTGTCGCTTTAATTGCACGATATAAGTTCAAGATTAGAGTTACGGTATCTAGTTTTATAGCTGCAGTTACTTTATCTGTATTTAGCTTTATATGCTTTGGTTCACTTGGTCCGATGGAACCTAAATACAGTACTTCAGTTGTTCAGCTTTATGCGTTGGGCTTACTGGCTGGTACTTTAATATTAAATATAGTTCTTCTGAAATTATTCAGCCCTAAAACTATTGAACAGTTAGCTTTGAAAGGTTTTAATAAGTCAGAAAATGAACAAAAAGAGCATTACAAAAACATCTTAAAAGAGTTTAAATGTATTACTGATTTGGAAGATAAAAACAAGCTTAATAAGCGCAGTTTTAACTTGTTAAATGTTTTTAAACATAAAGGAAAACAAAATGTTTGATTTTAAGATGAAATCTTTGTGTGTTTTGGCTGTTGCCGGATCTCTTTTAACTGGTTGCGTATCTAGTACTATTGATGGAATGGGTTCTAAACGCAAACAAATCATGTTGTATTCTGAAAAAGAATATCTTCAGCAAAGTACTCAGTCTTACAACAACATCATCACGACTGCTAAACAGCGTGGATTGATTGTGAATAACGCTCAAGTAAATAGAGTAGCAAAACGTCTTATCGCACAAGTTCCACATTATCGAGCTGACGCAGCAAATTGGAATTGGGAAGTTAATACAATCCGAGATAATGAAATCAACGCGTTTTGTCTATCTGGAGGCAAGATCGGTGTGTTGACTGGTTCTATCACAAAAATTAATGCAACTGATGATGAATTGGCTGCACTGATCGGCCACGAAATTGCACATGCTTTACGTGATCATGGGCGTGAAAAGGTAAGTAAAAAGCTTTTAACTGGTTTAGGTGTGCTTGCAGCTAGTTCGGCTGGTCTTGGTGACATGGTTGTATCTGGCACAAGTTTACTAGGCGATTATGGGGTTAACTTACCTGGTTCGCGCAAACTTGAAAGTGAAGCGGATCTTCTAGGTGTTGATATTATGGTTCGTGCTGGTTACAACCCACAGGGCGCAGTCAGCTTTTGGAATAAAGTAGTAGCCCAAGAAAAACAGGGCACTAAAATTGATTTCTTATCAACGCATCCTACTTCAGAAAAAAGAATTGTAGCGATCCAAGAATACATCAACCAAAATTACAGGAAATAATATAAGGAGCTGGTTATGGATATTTACACAGTTATCCGAGTGAGCAAAAAGTTGTTTGACCACGGTTATGTTGTAATACCAGAACACAAAGTAGATTTTAAATCGGCTTTACTGCTCTTAAATGAACAAACCGTTGATGATCGATTTCTAATATCTAAAGATATAGTAGGTGCTGAAATCAGAGGGAATTTTGCCTTAATTGAAAAGGAGGGGAAGTTTCAATTGTTTACCAAAGGAATAGATTACTTTTGTTTGAATGTTGAGCCTGAAAAATCCAGTACTGATCCTAAACCTGAAAAAGAGGTAAAAAAGAGTAAAGTAGTTCTCAAAAACCGTTATTTATATAAAAGTGGCGTGAAGAAGATAGGGGAGCTGGACACGTACAAGAAAAGAAGCGTCAAGATTACGAATGTAGGAAAACCATTTGTACTAAAACAAAAATTGCATGACGTTCCAGATTGGCTTTTTGAAAAGCTAAAAGACCAAGATGTATGTTGGATCTATTTTGAATATGCTGAAGAACAATTATCAGAGGCACCAATAGAAACTGCACCAATCAATTTAAAAAGTGACATTGAAAGTTGTGTTAAATACTTTAAGTTACATGGTGAAAAAACAAGAAAAAAACCAATTATCAATGCTGAAGCACCAGGTAACGTAAACCTATTCAGATATTGTGATTTACGGCGCATTGATCAGGAATTAAAAGTCTTATTTGTTTGTAGTGAAAACTATCTTTGGTTACTGGAACAAAATAGACAAGATCCACTACCTAACATCAAATTAAACAATATTAGTTTTGGCGGTTGGATCATTCCCAAGACGACAAACCAAGATATGTTGAATAAGCTAATAATGTTAGATAAAGAATTAAAAACGAATCCAGATGCTTATCTTCTAAGTGTACGAGAGAGAGATGGATCCGTAAATTTGAACAACTCCTATAAGTGATATTCTGCTCCTCAAATGATGTTATAAACATCAATATATGGAGTATTTTATGGCACGTAGACCAAGAAGAAATCATTCAAATGATTTT
>NZ_VPAW01000015.1:0-95076 GCF_013419055.1 Acinetobacter sp. YH12108
ATAATTCAAGTGAATTTGTTTGAAAGAAGAACTTTAAAAGCTTTATTTTCACCCGATAAAATACCCATAAAACAAGAGGAAGCTCATTTGAGCTTCCTCTTGTGAAAAATTGTGGGACAGCAATGGCATATAGCGCCTTTTTTATTGTCTGTATTTTCTTTTATATCCAGTTTAAACAAAACAACATTTGCTTACCCAAATTTCCATAAAAATCAGGCAGACTCGAAAATATTCGAAATAAAATAATATAGAAGGATGTTTCTAATGACTCAAGTGATTGTGGTGCATGGCTATACCGCAAGTCCTGAAGAAAACTGGTTTCCATGGATTCAGGAAAAAGCCCAGCAGGAACATGTCAGCTTGAAAGTACTCAGACTTGACCCGTCAACTACGCCAAAACTGGAGGTCTGGGAACAGCAAATGCGTGAACAGATTGACGGGATTGACGAAAACAGTATTTTTATTGCGCATAGTCTGGGATGTCTGGCTGCATTACATTATTTAAGTCGCGAATTAAAAAATCAGAGAATCAAACAACTGGTATTAGTGGCCGGTTTCAATGGCCGACTGGGACGTCTGGAAGAAGTTAATCCGTTCATTGACGCTGCTGAAGTAGATTTTGATTTACTGAAACGTCAGATTGATGAACGTGTAGTGATTTATTCGGAAGGTGATGATCGGGTTCAGCCTGACTTTAGTCTGGAGCAAGCGGAAAGTCTGGATGCAATTGTAGTCTGTGCCGAGCATCAAGGACATTTTATTAATTCGCAAGGCTGTACTGAACTGCCGGAAGTCTGGCAAGTGATTCAGCCTTATCTGATTCAATCTTCCACTGAATAGGGAGGATGATGAACAGATCGGTTCAATGATGACAGGATGAAATTAAATAAGGAATATTGAATTTCATCCGCTAATAATTAAAAACTTAACTTTTGTCGGAGCATTTTGCTCTCAATATAATAAGTACAATGCTATGAAAAATATAACGAAGAAAGTCTATATCGTGCCTGACTATCAGGCAACCTCAAATGACCATTGGTATCCATGGTTAAGCCGGCAGATCAAAGACGCCGGGTTCGAGGCCAAACGGATCATGCTGGCCAATCCTTTTCAACCCGATCTGGAAGAATGGCAGCACAACCTGAAACTACAGATTCCGTACCTGGATGAGCATAGTTTCATTGTTGCGCATGGCTTGGGTGGCTTAAGTGCTCTAAAGTTTCTCGAAGAACACTATAACCGTACACAATTGAAAATTGGCGGGCTCATGTTAGTCGCAGCTTTTGATACACCACTGGTGGCCTGGTCGGAACTAAACAAAATGGTGCAGGCAGTAAAGTTAGATCTGAACAATCTATCACATGGCGCCAAACGTTTTGTAATGCTGCTTTCCAGCAATAATCCTTATGTGCCTGCACCGATTTCGTTGCGTTTGGGCCATAGCCTGAATGCACAGATTTTTGAAATCAAAAATGCAGGGCATTTTAACAAGCTGGATGGCTATGCAGATTTTTCAAAGTTGCTCGAGCTGCTCAAACTGTGTCTGGCAAATGATCTGCAAAATGCTGCAGGCCTTTAAGCAATAAGTCTGGTTCAATAATAGGCTGAAACCGTTCGAGATGCTGGGCAAAGAGCGCAGCATCTCCACCGGTCAGGATCAGCTGTGCCGGAAAATCTTGCAGTACTTTTTCAATGGTACTGAGCAGACCGAATAAAATGCCATGATGTACGGCATCAATGGTATTGCGCCCAGGACTGAGTTCCTCGAAAGCTGCATCCGGGATTTTAATACCTTTGGTATTCTGGATCAGGGAGTCGCGCTGTAAATACAGATTCGGCAGGATATAACCACCGAGATGTTTCTGACCTTGGGCTAGATCAATGGTCAGGGCAGTCCCGCAGCTGATGACACAATAATTTTTCTCAGCTGACTTGGCAACGGCCAGCACCTGCAACCAGCGGTCAATCCCAAGCTGGGAAGGATCATCATAGCCACAGATCAAACCGGCATAGCGTGCCTGTACCTTGGCAAAAACCATAGGAATGTTCAGGCAGGTCAGAATCGATTGAATACGGACATTATTCGCTTTGTCCAATACTGAAGAAATTCCGACCTGATGCAGACCCAAACTTTTAAAGTGCTGAATCAGTCCTAAAAGTAAGTCGGCAGGAGATTGCAAATGCATTTCCGCGGCATGCTCAATGATCTGGTTCTGCTCCGTAATCCAGTACTTGAGTCGTGTATTGCCGATATCCAACCATAATTTTTTCATTGAGTTATGCCTGATTAGCCGCCGTTTTTAAGACGGAGTTGCCCCTGATAAAATGTCTGCGTACCTGCATCCGTTTCAATAATGACTGCACCATCGTCTTGAATGCCGAGGAAAGTTCCGGAATATTGGCCTTGAATATCGGTAAATTCAACTGTTTGCTGGAAAAATGCAGCATATTGGTTAAACCGTGCCGGCAGATTCTGACTGCCATAATTAAACCATTCCCCCGCTTGCTGAATAGCCAGATACAACTCGGCAATCAGATCTACACGTGAAGTATGTGGTAGTCCCAATTCAGTCAGAGAGGTGACCTGCTGGTCTGGAATGCTTTCCATGAGTGGGCTGATATTGATCCCGACACCAACCACCACCTGTTGAGTCGAAATCGGTTCAATCAGAATGCCACCCCATTTCCCCTGCAGGCTGTACAGGTCATTGGGCCATTTCACCTGCAAGTCCAGGCCTTTTAGGCTTGGCATTTGCAGGATATTTAATGCAATTTCCAGTGCCAGGCGACCATCGATTACTTTTTGTGTATGCAGCAATGTGCTTAAATAGATGTTCCCCTCAGGAGAAATCCACTGACGTTGACGCTGTCCACGTCCCTGGGTTTGCACGCGGCTACACACCAGTACCTGTTGTACCCCTTTGGTTGCCAGTTCCCGGACATCGTCATTGGTCGATGTGGTGATCGGCTTGATCAGCAACACTTCAGGGAGTTGGCCTGCTTGACTTAAACGTTGCTGCAGTTCGCGAGTTTCTACATCCATTTGAATCTAAACGTGGTAAATGTCGTTATGGAGTTAATCATATATTTATTGATTGGTGCAATTGCAGGATTTGCCGCAGGCCTGTTTGGCGTTGGTGGTGGTCTGATTATCGTGCCAATTCTGTACATTGTTTTTACCCAGCTCCAGTACGATCCAAGCGTGATTATGCATATGGCAGTCGGAACTTCTCTGGCCACAATTATTGTGACCTCAATCAGTTCGGTGATGGCACATCATCAGAGAGGGGCAGTGTTATGGAATGTGGTGCGTAATCTGGCACCCGGCCTGGTCATTGGCTCATTCTTAGGAGCTGGAATTGCAGATTATTTATCGGGTCAGGGTCTGCAATTGCTGATTGGCTTCTTTGCAGTCTGGATTGCCTTCAGAATGTTTAGAGGTGCGCATTATCAGGTTGATCCGAACCAGAAATTGCCTTCAGCCGCATTACAGCTGGCAGCGGGTGGCGGCATTGGCGTGGCATCGGCCATATTCGGGATTGGTGGCGGCAGTTTGACTGTGCCTTTCCTGAATCGTTGTGGTGTCGTCATCCAGAAAGCAGTAGCCACTTCTGCTGCCTGCGGTTTGCCGATCGCAGTGGCTGGTGCCTTAGGTTTCATCTGGTTTGGTCAGAAAGCTGAAGTCGAAGTACCAAATACGATTGGTTATATTCATATTTATGCGTTTATTGGTATTAGTGTGATGAGTTTTATCACTGCAAAATTTGGTGCAAAAGTGGCGCATTTATTATCACCAGTTCTATTAAAAAAATGTTTTGCGGCCTTATTGACTACAGTTGGTCTGTATTTTATCTATCAAGGCTTTACTGCCTGAACTACTCATTTTTTATCAGCTAAATTTTTTGAGGAGAATAGGTCACTATTCTCCTTTTTCTTTGACTGGGTTGGCTGTATAGACACAAGATTGTCTGACAATGTCAAAGTATTTTCTGCAAAAAAGCCGTTTAATAACTGAAAAGTCATCCAGAATGACTGCACTTGCATCAATAAAAATAAGACAGGAACAGTATGCAACAACAAGAAGCACACAGTTTGTCTGAACAGATTGCCAAGCATATCAGTGAACAGATTATCCGGGGTGAACTGGTTGAAGGCGAACGCATCCAGGAACTCAGAATTGCATCGGAACTTGACGTCAGTCGGGGATCAGTCCGTGAAGCCTTGCTCTTGCTTGAACGTACCCAGCTGATTGAAATCTTCCCGCGTCGTGGCGCCATTGTTTCGGAAATGTCGGCCATGCAGGTTCGTGCCCTGTTTGACCTGACCTCTTTATTGCTGGGGCAGATGGTACATCGCATGGCAGAGACCTGGCGCAGTCATGAGGCAGAGCGCATTCAGCTATTATTAGAACAATTAGAAGCCGAAACCCGCCAAGGCCATATCGAAAAGTTTTATGATTTGATCTTTCAGGGAATGGCCCAGCAACAGGAGATGGTCGGTAATCTTTACCTGATGCGCTACTATCAGGAACTGCTGCCATCTTTACGCCGTAGCTATTTTCTGACCCTGAATATTTCAAGACGTGAGCTACAGGAATCTTTTGAATTATTTAAACTGGTGACGGAGGCGATTTTAATTCGTAAATCCCATCAGGCGACGTTATTTATGGAAGATTTTTGTCGACACTTGCGCAACCTTGTGTTGGAATCTCTGACACGGATGAAACAAATTGAACTCGCGTGGGCCAGACGCTCACGACGTTAAATCAGGACACTATGCGTTTAAGCAGTTTAAAACTTTCAGGCTTCAAATCTTTTGCTGACAGTACCACCTTACACTTCAAGGATAACCGGACTGCAGTGGTGGGACCCAATGGTTGTGGTAAATCAAATGTGATTGATGCCATACGCTGGGTGATGGGTGAGTCCAGTGCGCGCCAACTACGTGGTGGCAGCATGCAGGATGTGATTTTTACCGGAACAGCCAAGCGCAAACCGGTGGGCATCGCCAGTGTAGAACTGCGTTTTGATAATACTTATGGCAAGCTGGGCGGTGCGTATAATGCCTATAATGAGCTGGCAGTGCGTCGTCAGGTCAACCGTGATGGCAAGTCTGAATATTTCCTGAATGGCACTAAATGCCGACGTCGTGATATTACCGATATTTTCTTGGGAACCGGTCTGGGGCCGCGTTCTTATGCAATTATTGAACAGGGCATGATTAACCGTCTGGTAGATGCCAAGCCGGAAGAAATGCGGGTTTTTATTGAAGAAGCTGCCGGGGTTTCCCGTTATCAGGCACGTCGCCGCGAGACCATGCTGCATCTGGATCACACGACGCAGAACCTGTCGCGTCTGGAAGATATTGCCTCTGAACTCAAGTCTCAGCTTAAAACCTTGAAACGCCAGTCAGAAACTGCCATTCAATATAAGGAACTGGAAGGCCAGATCCGTACCATCAAGATTGAAATCCTGTCGTTCCAGTGTGAGCAGAGCCAGCGTCTGCAAGAAGAATATACTGTGCAGATGAATACGCTGGGCGAGAATTTTAAGCTGGTACGTTCTGAATTGACTACTGTTGAGCATGATCTGGGAGCGACCAGTGAACTGTTCCAGCGCTTGATTCAACAGTCCACACCGCTACAAACTGAATGGCAACAGGCTGAGAAAAAGCTCAGCGAACTGGAAATGACCCTGCAGCAAAAGCAGTCCTTATTGCAGCAGAACTCAAGCAGTCTGGTGAAGCTGGAAGAACAAAAAGCACAAACCAAAGAACGTTTACAGCTGATTGAATTGCAACTGGACACCCTGCATCAACAACTCGAAGATCAGACTGCACAATTGCAGCAGCAGGAAGGTCAAAGTCAGGAACAAAACCAGGGTCTGACTGATCTGAAATCCCAGCAAGGCACAATTGCTGCCCAGTTTGCTCAAATTAAAACCCAGGTTGAGCAACAGCAACAACGTAAACAGCAAATGCTGGCGCAAAGTGAACAGCTGGCTAAAAATATTGTCCGGATTGAACAGCAAAAAGAAACCTTGCAACAGCAGGCAGCACAAATTCAGCAGCAGGCGCAGCAAGATGAGCTGGAACAGTATCAGACTGATAGAGCTGAAACTGAACAGCAAATCACTGGCTTTGAGACTCAGCTCAAAACACTGAAAACTGAGCTTGAGCAGCTACAGGCAGAACAGGCAGGTCAGCAGCAATTGCTCATACAGATGAAATCAGAAATTCAGGTACTGCATTCAGAACGGAAAAACCTGAGCCAGTTACTGACCAAAGCCAATCCAAACGCCAAAGCGGATGCGGTGCAGTTAATGCAGGTGTTGAAGCTGAATCCACAGGCCAAAGCTCATGCCAGCCTGATTGAAAAGTTCCTGGCGAAATGGCTTTCTGCACAAGTATTAGAAGAAACTGAGCATTTTTTGAAAAATAGTGCACGCCAGCTCAAAGCTCAGATGATACAGGATAATATTCAGCTTGATGGACTCCCTTGTCTAGCAGACTGGATTGAAGCACCTCAATACTCACTCTGGCAACAGGTGGCCGTAGCTGAGAACTTTAAACAGGCACTTGGTTTACAAACGCAGTTGCATACAGGCCAGTCGATCTTAAGTCTGGATGGCTATCATGTCGGACCCGACTGGATGATTGCACTGGACTATGATGAAGCCAGTCAGGCGGGACAAGGGGCACTGAGTCATCGTATTCGTCTGGATGAAATCGAGCAGCAACTGATTCAGCTTGAACCAAAATTCGCAGATCTAGAGCAACAGCTTCCTGAGTTAAATGCTCAAGTGAAAGCTTTACAGAGCCAGATTCAGAGCATCAATGAGCAGCAGAAGCAGGCACAAAAGCAGTTACAACAGCTTGATCTGAATATTGCTAAAGTCCAGAGTGCGACACAGGCCTTTGCAGTACAGAAACAGCAATTGCAGAACCAGTTACAGCAACTGGACGAGCAACTGGAAGAAGATGCGATGCAGAAAGACGATCTGGAAATTGATCTGCATGCACTGAATCTGAAACTGGAACAGGCACTGCCAAATTACAAAACCTTGCAATTCCAGCTGGAAGAACTCAATGCCCAGCTGGAAGACTCACAGCAAGTCACTCAGCAGGCGCAGCAGGAATTAGAATTACTGCGCCGTCAAACGGTACAAAGTCAGCAGCAGGCTGAACTGCTGGAAAAAGACCAGCTGTTTTTAAAAGAGCAATATCAACAGATTATTGCGCAAATAGAACAGGCCAAAAAGTTTGTCGATCCGGTACAGCTGGAATTACCTGCTTTACAGAGCCAGTTCAATGAACAGGCACTGATCACGGAAAAACTGCAAAAAACCTGGGCAGACTGGCAGATCGAGCTGAATCAGATCCAGAGCAAGCAGCAGCACCTGACTGAGCAGCGCCATACTTTCCAGCAGCAAGATGAACAATTGCGTACTGAACTTGAAGCCAAACGTCTGGCCTGGCAGGCAGCAAAATCCGATTTACAGCATTATTCAGAGCAGCTGAAAGAGTTGAATAGTGAAGTAATTTCAGGGCTAAATATTGATGTAAAAGTACATCAGGCTAAACTGGAAAAAGCACAGGCTCAATTCGATAAACTGGGTGCGGTGAATCTGGCAGCTTCTGAAGAGTATGAAGAAGTTTCGAAACGCTATGGCGAACTCAGCCATCAGATTCAGGACCTGGAAAATACCGTTGAACAGCTGCAGGCAGCAATGAAAAGTATTGATCAGGAAACCCGCAAGCTGTTTATGAATACTTTCGATCAGGTCAATGCCGAGCTGCAAAACCTGTTCCCGAAAGTATTTGAGGGTGGTGAGGCGAGTTTAAGTCTTGAAGATGGATGGCAATCGGGTGTAAAACTGATGGCACGCCCACCAGGCAAGCGCAATAGCTCACTGGCATTGCTTTCTGGTGGTGAAAAGGCTTTAACCGCATTAGCACTGGTCTTTGCAATTTTCCGACTAAATCCGGCACCGTTCTGTGTACTGGATGAAGTCGATGCACCGCTGGACGATGCCAATGTGGGACGTTTTTGTAATTTAGTCAAAGAGCTTTCTGAACAAGTGCAATTTATTTATATTACCCATAACAAACTTGCAATGATGATGGCGACTGATCTTTTAGGTGTAACCATGCCTGAACCGGGAACCTCAAAATTAGTGACAGTAAATTTGGAACAGGCAAAAGAATACGGCTTAGCTGCGGAGGTATAACATGGAAATCACCACAATTATCGGGATTGTTATTGCAATTGTGATTATGCTATTCGGCATAAGACTGATCTTGAAAAAACCTGCGGAGGCTGTACCGTCACTGGATGCGGATCTTCATATTGATCCTGACAGCCAGACTCCGGTTATTCCAAGGCATGTACGATCTCAACTGTCTAAAACCGAAAGTCCGGCAGCTGCACGTGTTGAACCGAGTCTGAATGAAGAAGTGGTAGACAACATTGCACCTGAGACAGAACAAAAAGAAGCAGTCAAAGTAGAGCCAACTTTGACTGAAACCGCCCAGCCAGAAACCAAAGCAGCAAGTCCGCTCGATACACAGGTGGTTGCAGAGGAAGCAGCCAAAACAGAAGAAAACACTACGTCAGCTGAACAAGAAAACAAGCCTGAAACAGTAGAAGTAGCAGAAGAAGAAAAAGAGCCCAAAGCCGCTGAATTTAGCCTGAATAGTAATATTGAAAAAGCTGAAATTTCTGACTTTAATGATGAAAGCAGTATTCTCGATGCACATCTCCATGAGCAAAAAATTGTGGATGAAGAATGTTCGCTGGCTAATGCTGAAACGATTATTTCATTGCATGTTTATCCACAAGGCCGTGCTCTTTCAGGTGAAAAAACCTTAAAAGTTTTACTGAAATATGGCCTGCGTTATGGTGAGCTGGCATGTTTCCATCGCTATAGTGAAGATGGCTCGAAACTGCTATTTTCGGTATTACGTATGGCAGATACCGGTATGGAAGGTTTTGACCTAGAAACCCTGTCGACTGAAGAAGTGAAAGGTCTGGCGTTCTTCCTGGCTTTACCGCATAGCGATGTGCAGAATGCCTTCGATACCATGGACAGCATTTCTCGTCTGATTGCGCGTGAAGTGGATGGTCTGGTTTATGATCAGAACCAGCAGGAAATGACCCCACAATTACGTGAATTCTGGCGTCATCAGGCGATTGATTATCGTGCTGGACAGACTGCAGAAGTTTAATATTCCAATATTGAATCTGCAGAATCCGATTTTTATAATAGCGAAAAGCTGAATATTGTATAGGGCGGATTTTCCGCCCTTTTTTATGGTGAAATTATGACCCAAGATGCCACTGTCATTGCGCAAATGCGTCAATTGATTCAACTGATTGCCAAGCATAATCATGCTTATTATGTGATGGATCAACCTACGATTGAAGACAGTGAATATGATCAGCTCTTTCATCAGCTCAAAGCTTTAGAAGAACAATATCCACATATACAGCAGCCAGACACACCGACAGTCAAAGTAGGTGGTCAGGCACTTTCCAAATTTCTGACCGTAACGCATGCGGTGCCAATGCTGTCTTTGGGCAACGTGTTTAATCAGGATGATCTGTTTGCTTTTGCGCGCCGTATTGAAGAACGCTTACCCAATCAAAAGATTGAATACGATGTTGAGCTGAAATTTGACGGTCTGGCAATTTCCCTCTGGTATGAACATGGCGTACTGGTTCGTGGTGTCACCCGTGGTGATGGGGAAACTGGAGAAGATATTACCCAGAATGTCAAAACCATCCGTAACCTGCCGAAATTCCTGTCTCCAGTGAATGGCGTGATTCCAGAATTACTGGAAGTGCGTGGCGAAGTGCTGATGCCGAAATCCGGCTTTGAACGCCTGAATGCGGCCAATGCAGCGAAAGGTGAAAAAACCTTTGCCAATCCACGTAATGCCGCGGCCGGCAGTTTACGCCAGCTTGATCCGAATATTGCAGCTTCTCGACCTTTGGCTTTCTATGCCTATGGGATTGCCCAGTGTGTACCGCATCATGGTCAAACCACGATGTCAGCCAGTCTGGAATGGCTACAGCAGTTTGGCTTTGCTGTTGGTGAGCGGCATTTTATCTGCAGTAGCATCCAGGAAGTGCAAAAAGTTTACGAGCAGATCATTGAAGAACGTTCAAAGCTTAGTGTCGAAATCGATGGTATGGTCATTAAGGTCAATGACCTTAAACAGCAACAGAAACTGGGTTTCTTGAGCCGTGAACCACGTTGGGCAACGGCTTATAAATTCCCGGCAGTGGCTGCATTGACCACTGTTGAAAATATTGACTGGCAAGTGGGTCGTACCGGGACTCTAACGCCTGTAGCACGGTTGAATCCGGTTGCTGTGGGCGGCGTGACCGTTTCCAATGTGACCCTGCATAATATTGGTGAAATTCATCGTCTGGATGTGCGTATTGGTGATACCGTCAGCGTTTATCGTAGTGGTGACGTGATTCCTAAGGTTGAAAAAGTCTGGCCAGAATTCCGTCCTGCCGATGCGGTAGAAGTGTATTTGCCAGAGAACTGTCCAGTCTGTGATTCTCCTGTGGTCATGCCAGAAGGTGAAGCACTGGCACGCTGTTCAGGTGAGCTGTATTGTGCAGCGCAGCGCATTGAGACCATCCGTCACTTTGTTTCACGTAAGGCCATGGATATCGAAGGTTTGGGCGATCGCTGGGTAGAGTCATTGCTACATCTCAATCTTTTAAAAGATGTTTCGGATATTTATCACTTGCATGAGCATCGTGAGCAATTGCTGCAAATCGAAAAAATGGGTGAAAAATCCGTGCAGAATCTCATTGATTCGATTGAAAACAGTAAGAAAACTACATTGGCAGCGTTTATTTATGCACTCGGTATTCGCGGTGTAGGTGAAACGACAGCACGTATGCTGGCCAATACTTTCCAGACTCTCGACGCTTTGCGTAGTGCTGATGTAGACGCTTTAAAGAAAACACCGGATGTTGGTGATATTACCGCAGAATGGATTGTTGATTTCTTCCAGGCACCGCATAACCTGGAAGTATTGGATCGCTTGTTGGCTGCCGGTATTCATTGGGATGCGCCAATTGCACCAACGCGCCAACCACTGAATGGTGAAAGCTGGGTAGTGACTGGAACTTTAAGTTCTATGGGTCGTGATGAAGCGACGCAATTACTGCAAGCCTTAGGTGCACGGGTCAGTGGCAGTGTCTCTAGCAAAACCAAATGTGTGGTGGCGGGTGAAAAAGCGGGTTCTAAGCTCGATAAAGCAGAAAAACTTGGTGTGCCTGTGATCAATGAAGAACAGTTTATTGCCTTGATGAAAGAGCATGGGCAAATCGAAGAATAATCAGTTCTAAACAATGACTCAAATAAAAAAGACACCCAGGATGATGAATCTTGAGGTGTCTTTTTTATTGCTAGTTCAAAACTATAGGTGAATGAGAGGGGAGGATAGACAAATACAAGGACGGGTTCGGTAATGTAAGTTGAATTCACGTACAATAGATTCATTTGCAGGTATAGATCCTGCCTGATTGATTCTGTTCTCCCTTTGATGATTGGCATACACATGGCGCAAGCAAAGAAATCTTTTCCGCAACAAAAATCGCAATTACATGCACGAAATCTGCATCGCAGTCGTTACGATTTTCCTCAGCTGATCAAGACTTGTCCGGAACTTGCGCCTTTTGTCAGCCCGAATCAATACAACGATCTTTCAGTCAATTTTTCTGATCCACTGGCTGTGAAAATGCTCAATAAAGCATTGCTCAAGCATTTTTACGGCATTCAATATTGGGATATTCCTCAAGATTATCTTTGCCCACCGATTCCGGGTAGAGCCGACTATATTCACTATTTGGCTGACCTGTTAAGTCTCAATAATAACGGTCAGATTCCAACAGGACACGCCGTTCACGTATTAGATATTGGGGTAGGGGCGAACTGTATTTATCCGATCATTGGGCATCGTAGTTATGGTTGGAAATTTGTCGGCTCAGACATTCATTCGGCATCGGTTAAAAGCGCTCAATTTATCGTGGAGGCAAATCCGAATCTCAGGAAGGGGATTCAGATTCGATTGCAGAAGACACCGAGCAATATCTTCAAAGGTGTGATTAAACCTTCAGATCGTTTTGATTTGACCCTGTGTAACCCACCATTTCATGCTTCGCAAGATGAGGCAAATGCCACAGCAACGCAAAAATTACGCAAACTTGGCAAACCGGTTGATCGGTCTAAAGTGGTGTTAAACTTTGGCGGACAAAAGAACGAGCTGTGGTGTGACGGTGGAGAAGAACGCTTTGTTTGCCAGATGGTACAAGAGAGCACACAGTTTGCTGAGCAATGTCTTTGGTTTAGTACACTGGTTTCTAAGAAAACCACATTACCTATGCTGTTAAATACCTTGAGTAAGTGCGGTGCAGTGGATGTAAAAACTATTAAAATGACGCAGGGGCAAAAAGAGAGTCGTTTTGTGGCTTGGACTTTTCTAGATACAAAGCAACAGCAAGCGTGGAAAAATGCGCGTTGGACTTCTGCTTAGCTTGTTTTTATGCAGGAATAGTGAGCTTGTGGGCGCATAAGTCGGTGTAGTAGCTCAAATTTAATCTGACAGACACCATAAAAAATCGGTCACTGTCAGATCAGGTTTGAGCTCGTACAATTAAGGAATATATTTCTTCACCACACCATCATCCAGCAATTGCTGGAAATGTTCGACCAAGCTTTCTTTTACTGGACGATATTCCAGACCGAGTTCATCCTTACTTTTTTGGGCATTAAAGAAAATTGGATAACCCATATTGAGTTCAACAAATTTACGGCTAAAGCCTGCCAGAGGACCAAAAATCTTGAAGGCCGTTTTTGGCAACTGGTTGCGTGGAAACGGGAATTTAGGACCAAACGCTTCACGCAGGATTTTACCCATTTCTAGCAGGCTCAAAGTCTCACTACAGATAATATAACGGCCATGCGCTTCCGGATTAAATGCAGCACGGATATGGGCTTCAGCAACATCCTGAACATCCACCACACCATTCCACATTGGTGGAACACCCAGCAAGGTCATGCCATTGGCAAACTGTTGCAGAACTTCCACACTGCCTGATTGAGTATTAGGCGTTAAGGATTCCCCAAAGACCAGTGCCGGATTGATACAGATCAGGTCCCAGCGATCCTGCGCTTCCGCCATTTCCCAAGCTTTGCGCTCAGCCATGACTTTAGAATATGGATAAGGCTGATGGGTTTCTGAACTGGTGGTATTCCAGTGAGATTCATCAAAACTGGTGTGCTCGGTTTGCAAAATATCAATCGCATCGCCATACGTTGAGGCAATACTTGAGGTGACAATCACACGTTTGACAGATTCAGTTTTATTGACGCTATTCAGCACATTTTGCGTACCCAGAATTGCCGGTTCAATAATGTCTTTGAGCGCATCTTTATAATTGGTGACCACAAAAGGTGAGGCCATATGAAAGACAATTTCACAACCTTCCATGGCTGCATCAAAAGAACCGGGCTTGAGCAGATTAGCTTCAAACAGCTTTAAGGTCCCGGGGCTGCTATCTGCAATTTGTTCTAGGTGCGTATAACTCTGGGTTTTATTCAGGTCACGTACAGTGGCATGTACGGTATAACCCTGTTTCAAAAGTTTCTGGATCACCCAACTGGCGATATAGCCAGATGCGCCGGTGACCAGAACAGGTGCTGTGCTATGTTGTAATGTCATATTTAAACCGTTGTTGTTTTGACTTCTTTCATCGTAGGCACAATTATGCATGAACCAGGCCAAACAGGTGAGTCCAAGATAAAAATAAGCAACAAGATAAGTGCTTATTAATATTTACAAAAATTAACGTTTGAATATTCCAGCTTGCTAGAATGAATAAAAACGGAACGAAAAATGCAAGATGTTGTTTTATAAATGGGATTTGGCCGAACAGAGAGCGTAAATGCAAGTGCTTCTCATTTTAATTATATAAAAATCAGACATTTACCATAATTTTGCTTTTGCAAATCAAAAATCTTTTCTCCATAATAGGATGATAAAAGCAGGGAGTAATTCAAATGCGCGGTAATCCAGAAGTCGTAGATTATTTAAATATGCTGATCGGTGGCGAACTGGCTGCTCGTGATCAATACCTGATTCACTCTCGTATGTATGAAGATTGGGGTCTGACTAAAATCTTTGAACGCATCGACCATGAAATGCAGGAAGAAGCACAGCATGCAGATGCCCTGATCCGTCGTGTCCTTTTTCTTGAAAGTACGCCAAATATGCAGCGTGATGACATCGAAGTTGGTGAAGATGTGGTGACCTGCCTGAAAGCTGACCTGAAGCTTGAGTATCATGTCCGTGAAAAGCTGGCTCAAGGGGTCAAACTTTGTGAAGAGAAGGGCGATTATGTGACCCGTGACATGCTGCGCCAGCAAATGTCGGATACGGAAGAAGATCATACTTACTGGTTAGAAAAACAGTTACGTTTGATCGAGCTGATTGGTCTACAAAACTATATCCAGTCACAAATGTAAGATATTGAATAATCAAAAAACCCAGCAGATGCTGGGTTTTTTGATTCTATAGACTTAAGAATTGTTGTTACTGACAATTCCGATTTTTTTCACTTCCAGACGCTGAGCCGCAGCCATCACCATCGCGATATGCTTGTATTCAGTTGCACGATCAGCCTTGATTTTAATCTGATCCTGATCGGCTTTTTGCGCCACGGTCTTGAATAAGGCTTCCAGCGCTTGAGCATTGGCCACCGGCTGATCATTCCAGAAGATCTGGCCTTGAGCATCGAGACGCAAATTCACAATCTCTGGCGGTTTTTCCTCAGTCGGTGGTGGTGTACCATTCGGCAGGTTGATATTAATCGAATTATTCGGCAATGGAATAGTGATAATAAACATAATCAGCAAGACCAGCATGACATCAATCAATGGTGTCATGTTGACGTCCAGCATTACATCATCATCCTGATTTGAGCCAACATTCATTCCCATAACTGGATTCTCCCTCAATCTTAAGGTGAAGCGGGCGGGGTGGTGACAAATGCAATCTTGCCAATACCTGCTTGCTGGGTAGTACTGATGACCTGATCAATCGCTTCAAAAGCTGTTCTTTGATCACCGCGAATATGCACCTCAGGCTGAGGACGTTTCTGGGCTTCTGCCTGTAAACGGGTCAGTAAAATTGCCTTGTCCGGAATATAGGATTCATTCCAGAAAATATCGCCATTTTTATTGACTGCCAGCTGGATATTTTCCGGCTTGGTTTCATACGGGACATTACGTTCTTCAGGCAGATCGACCGGTACGGTATGAATTGCAACCGGTACTGTAATCAGAAAGATAATCAGCAGTACCAGCATCACATCAACCAGAGGCGTGGTATTAATGGTACCAATGACCTCATCATCGCTGTCGTTTGAATTGACCATCATTCCCATGGTTGACCCCCATTTCTATTTTGTGTCGCGGTGAACAGGATTGTTTGAGCTGATTTCGCCGCTCAGTAGTACAGCATGCAGGTCAGAACCGAAGGTACGAACTTCTTCCATTACAGCTTTATTACGGCGAGTTAACCAGTTGTAACCAAGTACTGCCGGAACTGCCACAGCCAGACCGATTGCAGTCATGATCAGTGCTTCACCGACCGGACCAGCAACTTTATCGATTGATGCCTGTCCTGAAATACCAATTGCAGTCAAGGCATGGTAAATGCCCCAAACGGTACCAAACAGACCTACGAAAGGTGCAGTAGAACCTACAGTTGCAAGGAAGGCCAGACCACCACTCAGATGGCTTTGAATCTTGTCGACTGCGCGTGAAATAGAAATCGTAACCCAGGTATTAAAGTCGATACGCTCTAGTAAAGTACCGCCATGGTTTTTGGTTGACTTGATGCCTTTTTCAGCGATAAAACGATATACGCTGGCTTCATCCAGATTTTGCGCTGCATTATCCAGAGAAGAAGATTCCCAGAACTGATGCTCTGCTTCTTTGGCTTGTTTGCGAATCTTGCCTTGTTGCAAGCACTTGGTGATCATGATGTACCAGGTACCGATCGACATGATCACCAGAATGAACAGGGTCACTTTAGACACCATGTCGCCTTCTTTCCACATGGCTTCCAGACCATAAGGGTTGCTGGCAGGTTTTTCAGCTGCAGCAGGTGCTGGCGGTGTAGGCTCAGCGACAGTCGCAGGAGTTGGGGTTGCCGTTTCAGTGACTGTCGTTGCAGGTGTAGGGGATTCTTCAGCAAATACGGTTTGCAAAGGTAGTAAAGTACTTGCCGCAATGACACTTGCAGCAGTGATATTTTTTAAAGTGTGTCGTGCGTTTTTCATAATGAATCTCCTCATTTTGTTTTTAATCTGTTGTCTGGATCAGTCCAAGATAAATTCGTAGGGAATGTCGTACCAAGATTCTTGTGGTTCACCATTTTTCATTGCAGGTTTAAAGGTACATAAGCTGAAAGCCTTGGACGCTGCACGGTCAAGTGAACGGCTGCCACTGGATTTTTTTACTTTGGCATCTTTCACTTTGCCGTCGGTATTCACAAAGACAGAGATCAGCACATTACCTTGCTCTTCATTCATTAATGCATCACGTGGATAATCTGGACGCTTACAGCCAGCTTCACCTTGAGATACGCCGCGTGTAACGCCAGTTGGTTGCGGTGGAGCAGCAGGTGCCGCTGCAACAACTGGAGCTGGTGCAGCCACCGGACTTGGGGATGGTGTTGCTGCAGCTACAGGCGTTGGTTCTGCAACCGGTTGAGTGACTGTTGGTGTAGGCTGTGTTTTCTGTACCGGAACCACTTTTTCTACCGGTTTAACCTCAGGAACCTGTGCCACTTTTTCTACAATTTTAGGTGGCTCAGGTGGGGTTTCTTTAGGTGGCTCTGGTTCTGGTGGTTTAATATCCTGAATAATCATCAATTCAACCGGTTCTTCTGACGGTTTGATGATGTCTTTTGCCATACCTGCCATTAGCACCAGGCCCACCAGGATATGCAAGAAAATCACGACACCAATTCCAGTCAACTTTTTGGCGGAGCTTTTTTCTATGTCTTCAAACGTTGTGCTCATCATGACTCCTGGAATTTAAGACAAACAAGAAATAACGGTTTATTTCAAAGCTGATGTAGCTGCATTATTTTTTGTTTGGCTAAAATGATATGAATACTGCAAATACAGCATGGCGCTGTATTTGCAGAAAGCTTGTCTTAGAATTTGTAAGTACCACGGATGTAGTAAGTACGACCTGTAGGATCTGAGTAACGAGGGTCATAACCGTATTGGAAGTTATCCAGAACATCAGATGCAGCAGGCTCTTCATCAAAGATGTTGAGGATACCGCCAGTCAACTCCAGGTTTTTGAAGCCTTTATAAGTTGTTGCGAAGTTATAAAGTGTGTAGTCACCCACATCACGTTCGCCAGAGTAGTCTTCATAACCACGAGTGAACTGTTGTTCAAAGATCATTTTCCAGTCTTCATAAGACCAGTTCAGGTTGGCAACATGTTTCCAGCGAACTACTGCCGGGTCTTCATATTTGCCTACCAGACCAGACCATTCACCGCCTGGTTCACTTTGGTAGTCCAGATTGATCACGTAAGTACCATCAATACCGAAACCGAAACGACCAGTAGATGTTTTAGGTGTCAGGTAGTTCAGGCTCAGGTCTACACCTGAAGTTTTTAAACCGCCAGAGTTCATCAGGGTAGTACGGATGTGCTGGATACGGCCTTCGCTATCACGTATGAAACGGTCTGCATAAAGGTCTGGATTACCAAAGATTGATGATTCACCCACTGTACCTACCAGACCATCGATCTCGATATTGAAGTAGTCAGCAGTGAAGACCAGGTTTTTGATTGGTTCAAATACTAAACCAGCAGTGAATGATGTAGATTCTTCTGGTTGCAGGTCAGGTGAACCACCTTGGGTACGCTTAAACTGGGTATTACATTCAACCTGATATTTAGGTTCGACTGGCGTGCCACCTGGACATAACACAGGGTCATTGTATTTCGCACCTGTCCAGGTTTCACTGATTGGCGCGTTGATTTCGTACAAGCTTGGTGCACGGAAACCGGTGCTATAAGATGCACGGAACATGACTTCCTTCATTGGTTCCCAACGAAGACCAACTTTTGGGTTGAAGGTATCACCGAAGTCGCTGTAGTCATCATAACGGGCAGCAATTTGAGCTTCCAGGCTTGGCAAGATTGGGATCTGGAATTCAGTAAAAAATGCTGTGATGTCACGATCACCCTTACTGATTGGTTTGCTCGGATCAATACCAGAACCTGGTACTTGAGCCACGATTTCAGAGTTTACTTTTGCTTCCCAGTCCTGAGTGGTGAAGCTACCACCGAAGGCAAAGCCAACATCACCTGCAGGTAATTCAAAAATTGGACGGCTGATTGTAAAGTCTGCAGTTGTAGACTCTAAAGAGGCGATGTTAGTTTCGCCATTAATCACAAATGATTCCCAAGGGGTATCGCCTGGACGTGCTGGACCGAATGGGTTAATACGACCTTCATTCAATGCAGTTTGCAGGTTGCTACGATGTAAGTAACCCCCTGTAAACTCATCAGTTGCTTCACTTTTCGCGTATGACACGCCTGCGTTGATATCCCAGCCTAATGCCTCACCTTCAATACCTGCAAAGAAGCGGTGAGAGTCATTGGTTGACATACTTTGACGGTTGCCTGCCTGAGAACGGAGGTAAAGTTGAAGTGGGTCACCGCTTAACTCGCCATCTGTAATAGCTGGAGTAATACCATTACCTGGATAGTATTGGCTGCTTGAAGGTAAAGTCACGGTACGGCCATAAACGTCTGGTGCAATTGAAGTGGATACTTCAGAACGTGTAAACACGTATTCACCAACCGCATTTAATGAATCATTAAGCTTGAATGTCCCTTTACCTAATGCAGATAGTGTTTCAACCTGTGGTTTGATCGCAATTAAAGCCTGCGTATTCAGGTAACAGAAGCCGTCATCTGGAGAAGACCATGGAACATTATTACAGTCATCTGGGTATGGGTTACCTAAGTAACCAGTGGTTGGATCATAGATGTTTGCCGGGAAGCCGCTTGCAGAGCCGGCATTAATACCTAATTCAGGAATTACACCACCACGGCGGCTGACTTTACGCTGTTGAGCATGGATCTGGTTAGATTTACGGTAGTCCAAGACACCCATGACGTTAAAGCCATTTTCATCCAGGTCACCGAAACCACCGAAGATCGCAGCCTGTTGTTTCTCACCACCTGAATGTTCAGTTTCATGTAAGGCTCCGGTAACGCCTAAGCCATTGTATTCAGATTTGGTGATGAAGTTGATTACCCCCGCAATCGCATCTGCACCATAAACTGCAGAAGCACCATCACGTAAAATCTCAATACGGTCAATCATCGCCATAGGGATGATGTTTAAGTTGGTACTATCTGTACTGAATGCACTATAGGCAAGACGGCGGCCATTTAAAAGCACAAGCGTTTTGTCTGAGCCTAGACCACGTAAGTTGGCTGTAGAACCTGAAGTATTACTTGCACCTACGTTTTGAGCAGTAGAGAAACCAGCCTGGTTGGCGCTGACTTTTACTAAAGCTTCTTCAACAGTAGTTACACCCTGGTTCGCAAGATCTTCACCTTTGATGACGGTGATTGGTGAAGAACTTTGTGCAGCAACCCCCTTGATTGATGAACCCGTCACTGTCACTTTTTGAACTTTAGTCGGCTGTTCAGTAGATGCAGCTTCTTCGGCATGGGCCAGCGGCAGACACATCATACTTAAGCTGAGTGCGCTTAACTTGAGTAGTCTTTTGCTGACGGTTGGAGCCCCCATAGATCCGACCAATTTATTTTTTTTCATCGTAAATTTCACCCTTTTGTTATGTGAAGTAGTGCTGGGTTGATCTAAGCAAGGCGGATGCCAACTTATAAAATTTTATATTTTTATATTTTTAAGTAATTGAAAAATATTAATTTAATTGAATTTGGTTTGATTTAGTCGAGTTATACTGAAGAAAAATTAAGAAGTCTGTGTATCGAATCTGAAGAAAGAAGGAAGTGAGACCCCTGTCAAAGCAATAAATAAATATTTAATGAATAAGAAAGTAGTCCAAAAATGAGAGGGAAATTGAATAAAGTTTAATCATGGTGCATAATTTTTACATAAAATATACAATATTTTTTTAAAATAAATTATTTATAATACAAGTACTTGTGTTTATTTGTTGTTTGCCTAAAGGTATACAATAGTGCAATAAGATGAAACAGGGTTGAGTTATTTTTGTGCGAAATGAACTTTAGTGAGAATTTTAAGGATAAAAATTTAATTAATGATTCATGGAAAATATTATGTTATTCATAATGTTTTAAATAATTAATAAAAATAAACTTTTTTCAGTTAAAAACAGGAAGAAATCCCTATTTTTTGCAAGGATGGCATGAAATTCGCTTTGTTCAGTTTATTCCATCTGTCCAGCTTTGACCCATCCATTGAAGCAAATATGGGATGATGTATTTAAAACTTCCTATAGCAATAAAACTTCAAGATAAAGAATAGGTACAAATTTGAAATCAGCACTTTTTAGCATGACGATTTTGGCCTTGGCTATGAGCTCGGGGCAAACTGCCTGGGCAAAATCATCTGCACATCCGGATAAAATTTTAAACCTGGCTTTCGAAGCACCTGATGATGGTTTTGATATGGTCAAAACCTATAATTTTTATAGTGGTAGCGTAGCTGAGGCCATTTTCGAGCCTTTGTTGCGTTATGACTATCTGGCCCGGCCTGCAATTTTGGCTCCGAATACCGTCGAGTCTTTACCCGTGGTTAAACAGGATGGCAAAGTTTATACTTTTAAAATCAAGCCAGGAATTTATTTCAGTCCGGATCCGGCCTTTCAGGGCAAGAAGCGTGAACTGGTTGCTCGGGATTATATTTATTCCATGCAAAGGGTGATGGATCCGAAAAATCATTCGCCTTCTTTTTCCTTTATCGAAGGCAAAATTCTTGGCGCGGATCAAGTTATCCAACAAGCCAAAAAAACGGGCAAATTTAACTATGATGCTCCGATTGCCGGTTTAAAAGCCCTAGATAAATATACCTTACAAATTACCCTGACCCGTTCAGACCTGAACTTTCCTTACATTCTGGCCTATGTCGCTTTTGCTGGTACTGCACGTGAAGTCATCGAACATTATGGCGATCGGGTAGGTCAGCATCCAGTCGGAACAGGGGCATACCAGTTACACAAATATGTGCCGCGTAGCCGCATTGAGTTAACCGCTAATCCAAATTATCGCGGTTTTGTCTGGAACTTTAAGGGGGATGGTTCAGAGTGGGATCAACGGATTGTCAAGGTCATGCAAGGCAAGCAGATGCCACAAATTGGCAAGGTCAAAATTAGTATTATTGAAGAAGAACAATCACGCTGGCTGGCCTTAAAATCTGGACAATTAGACTATGACAAACTGACTGCAAGCGGCGCTGAACAGGCACTGGAAAATAAACAGCTGAAAAGTGAATACAAGAAAAAAGGCATTCTGCATTATCCGAATAAAGAACCGGAAATCACCTATACCATCATGAATATGCGTGATCCGGTGATTGGTGGGAACTCACTGGAAAAAATTGCACTACGCCGTGCCATTGCCTTGTCCTATAACCAGAAAGAAGCCATCCAGCAGCTATATAAGGGGCATGCTGTTAAAGCTGAAATGATTCTTCCTGAAGGCGTGGGCGGATATAACCCGAATTATAGAAGCAGTATTGCCTATAACCCATTACTCGCCAATAAACTGCTCGATCGTTTTGGCTACAAGAAAGGCGCCGATGGTTATCGTACCTTGCCTGATGGCAAACCATTGGTTCTGAAAATGAACTCGACCAGCTCAAGTTCTTCCGTCATTTCTGCGGAGCTATGGAAAAAGAACCTGGATGCAATCGGAGTAAAAGTTGAATTTAAAGTCAGTAACTTTGCCGACAATTTAAAAGAAGCCACCCAGTGCAAACATATGATGTGGGGTGGCGCCTGGATTGCAGATTATCCGGAAGGGGAAAACTTTGCTCAGTTGCTGTATGGCCCAAATGCCCAGCAAGGTAACCTGAGCTGCTATACCTCTAAAGCCTATGACGCGCTGTATCAAACTGCGATGAAACTGCCGCCTCAGCAACGTACTCCATATTATGAGCAGATGAACCGCCAGATGGAGGCCGATAATCCATGGATTTTGCACAATACCCGGGTACGCAACTGGCTGATTCACCCACAGGTACAGGGCTTTAAGGCACATCCGGTGACTAGAGCAGTTTGGCAATATCTGGATATTGAACCTGTTAAAAAATAACTTGAGAAGATTAAGAACCAGTATGAATGTGAATACAAACGCTTTAAAAAAGCTGGCCAGTGGGGTTTTAATGGCCAGTTTAATGATGGCAGGTGCTGCACCTACATGGGCTGCCAATCCCGCTAATCCAAATAAAGTCTTAAAAACGGTCTTTCCTGCGGCTGAAACCGGTTTCGACCCCGGTTATATCCATGACCGTTATTCGGCCAAGATTAACTCGGCAATTTTCGAAACCTTATATACCTATGATTATCTGGCCTCACCAGCGAAACTGGTGCCATTGACTGCGGTAGATATGCCTCAAGTCAGTGCAGACGGTTTGACTTATACCATTAAAGTTAAAAAGGGCATTTACTTTGCAGATGATCCGGTCTTTGGCGGTAAAAAACGTGAACTGACCGCCTATGACTATGCCTATTCTCTAAAGCGTCTCTTAGATCCAAAACTTAATTCACCAAATAGCTGGTTGCTGGATGGTCGGATCAAAGGGCTGGAAGCATGGACAGCCATGGCGAAAAAAAATGGCAAAGTCTATGAAAATCCATTTGAAGGTATTCAGACTCCAGATCGCTATACCTTGGTACTCAAGCTGAATAATCCGGATCAGAACTTTCCGATGTTGCTGGCCCACGGTCCAGCTGCCGCAGTTGCACGCGAAGTCATTGAAAAGTATAAAGACAAAGCTGGCTGGGTAATGAGTAAGCCGGTCGGTACAGGGCCTTATGTACTTAGTCGCTGGACACCGGGATCACGCATTATCTTAAAGCCAAATCCGGCTTACCGTGGTTTTGTCTGGAATTATAAAGCCAATAGTGCAGAAGACCAGGCGATTGTCAGTGCGATGCAGGGCAAAAAAATGCCTCAAATCGGCACCATTGATGTGCGTGTCATTGAAGAAGCCCAATCACGGATGTTGTCATTTAAGAAAAATGAATTGGATCTGGTGGAAATCGACGGCGATCTGGTCGTGCAGGCATTGGATGGTGACAAGTTAAAACCTGAGCTGGTCAAGCAAGGCATCAAGCTGTCACGCATGTTGGAGCCATCGATTAACTACCATTACTGGAATATGCAAGATCCGGTAGTAGGTGGCTTTACGCCAGAAAAAATTGCCTTACGTCGTGCGATGGCAATGGCTTTTTCTGTTGAAAATATGATTAGCGTACTCCTTAAAGGAGATGGTGCAAAACTGCACATGCCTATTCCGCCAGGAGTTGCAGGCTATTCACCCGCTTATAAAACCAGTACACCATATTCGGTCAAGGCAGCCAACATGTTGCTGGATCGCTATAACTATAAGATCGGTGCGGATGGCTGGCGGAGAACTCCTGAAGGTAAACCTCTGGTGATTGAACTGATTACTGCTAATACCAGTCGTGGTCAGCAACAGGGCGAATTCTGGAAAAAGACCTTAGATAATATTCATATCAAACTGACCAGTAAGGCCATGCCATTTGCTGAAGGCATTAAGCTGGAAAAGCAATGTAAAACCATGTTTAAAAGCTCTGCATGGATTGCCGACTATCCTGATGCAGATAACTTCATGCAGCTGTTCTATGGCAAAAACGTCAATGTCACCAATAATGCCTGCTTCAAGCATGCGGAATATGACCGTTTATATGAACAAAGTCAAAGCATGCCACCGGGTCCTGAACGGGATCTGGTTTATCGCAAAATGACCCGTATTTTGGAGGTCAATATGCCCACCATGATGCTGTATAGCACTTACCGTAATGCATTAGCGCAACCTCATGTTATTGGGCACAAGTCCCATCCGATTCTGTCCACAGAATGGATGTATATCGATATTGATACTAAAAAGTAAGAAAAAGCTGGAGATGATGATGACATTAAAACACTTGAAATTTACCACACTCTGTCTGGCGATGATCGGGGGATCTCAAACCGTCATGGCAGAGACCCAAACCCAGCTTTTGCCTTTATTCAAGGCTGCAGAAATTCCGGCATTGTGCGATGCCAATCTGGATAAAATGCAAAAAGATATCCAGAAATTTGAAAGCCAGAAAATCAAAAATAAGGCTGAAGCCCGTCCTTATCTGGCAGCTTGGGATACATTGCAGGCATCGATTGGTGATTTTGTTTCACCTATCGGTTTATATAGTAATGTCGATCCTGATCCGGCCTTGCGTCAGGCAGCAGATGACTGTGAGCTGAAAATCAGTAAATACCTGACTTCCATGTATCAGAGTCCAAAACTGTATGCCCAGTTCAAGAAACTGAAAGCCACAGATCCGGTCGATGAAAAATTCCTGAAAGATATTCTGAATCAGTTTGAAAAAACGGGGGTACAACTCAGCGCAGAGAAACAGAAGCGTCTGAAGGAAATTATTGAAGAAAGTACCAAACTGGGGCAGGACTATTCCAAGAATGTACGTGATAACCCTGAAAAAGTTGAATTCACTGTTGCAGAGCTGAAAGGTTTACCTGAGAGCTATATCGCCGGTTTAAAGAAAAATGAAAAGGGCAATTATCTGCTCGGCTTCGACTATCCGGAATATCAGCCATTTATGGAGCTGGCAGAGAGTGATGAAGCTCGTAAACGTTATCAGACTGCCTATACCCGCCGAGGGACTGAGAAAAACCTCGAATACATGAAAAAGGCTATTGATCTGCGTTATGAACTGGCCCAGCTATTCGATAAAGACAGCTATGCTTATGTTGCCTTAAAAGATCGCATGGCCAAAACCCCAGAAGCAGTGAATAGTTTTCTGGATGAGGTCTATGCCAAAGTTGCGCCATTAGAAAAGCAGGATGTTGAAGAATTACGTCAGTTCAAGGCAGAAACCTTAAAAATTCCGCTGGAAAAAGCAGAGATTGAGCGCTGGAGCCAAGGCTACTGGAGTGAAAAACTGCGTCAGGCCAAATATAAGGTGGATCAGGAAAAACTGCGTGATTATTTCCCGACTGAAGCGGCGCAAAAATGGTTATTTGCCATATCTTCCGATTTATATGGGATTGAATTCAAGCCGGTAAAAGTCAAAGCCTGGCACGATGAAGTTGAATACTATGCCGTGCATGACAAAGCCACCGGTGAGTTTATGGGCGGACTTTATGTCGATAAATATCCACGTGAAGGCAAATATGGCCATGCTGCAGTCTGGGGCGTTTATGGTGGCAGCCGTTTAAATCATCGCCGTCCGGTCTCTGTTTTGGTGACCAACTTCAACCGTAAAGGTCTGAACAGTAATGAGCTGGAGACTTTTGTACATGAAATGGGTCATGCGCTACACGGAATATTATCGAAGACCCGTTATACCGAGCAGTCAGGTACATCGGTAGAGCGTGACTTTGTTGAAGCACCTTCGCAAATGTATGAAGAGTGGGCGCGCCGTTTCGAGACTTTATCTAAAGTAGCGGATTACTGTGAACCTGCTTGTCCTCGTGTCGATGAAGCCATGACCGAGCGCTTAAAGAATGTGAAAAATTATGGTCGCGGCCTGCATTATGCCCGTCAGACTTTATATGCTCAGTACGACATGGCCCTGCACGGTAAAGATGCGAAAAGTATTGATCCATTAAAACTCTGGCAGGATATGGAAAGTAAAACTGCGTTGGGCTCTGTTCCAGGTCAGCAATTCCCGGGTCAGTTCGGACATTTGATGGGTGGCTATCAGGCGGGTTATTACAGCTATATGTGGTCTGAAGTGCTGGCACTCGATATGTTGTCTGCTTATGGTGACCATCTGATGGATCCAAAAGTCGGCATGCACTATCGCGAGACTGTACTAGCACAAGGCGGACAAAAGCCGGGCGATCAGATGGTTAAGGATTTTCTGGGCCGTGATCCGGACAGCAAAGCTTTCTTTAATGAAATTTCAGGACATTAAGTCAAGGAAGGAAAGCGATGCTGGCATATATTATTCGAAGGATTTGGCAAATGATCCCCACCATGCTGGGGGTGATTCTGCTGATATTCCTGTTATTTAACTGGGTCGGAGGAGATCCGGCCTATATCTTGGCCGGTAAAATGGCCAATGCTGAGCAGATTGAAAATATCCGCCAGCAGCTCGGGGTCGATCAGCCTTATTACGTACAACTGTGGATATTTATTCAGCAGATTTTGACCTTTGATTATGGTGTGAGCTGGAGTACCGGTGAGTCGGTATCCCAGATTATTACCACGCGTTTGGGGCCATCACTGACCATTCTGATTCCACTGACTATCCTGCAAACGATTGTTTCAATCATTTTGGCACTTGGGGTAGCTTCAGTGCGCGGTTCACTGACTGACCGCATGATCATGATGCTGTGTACCATCGGTATGTCGATCAGTATTCTGGTCTATATCATCGTATTCCAGTACGTCTTGGCTTATGAACTGAGCTGGTTCCCGGTACAGGGCTGGAGCGATAACTTTACTGAAAACTTATTCAAATATGCACTATTGCCAGTATTAATCATGCTGGTGGTGAGTATTGCACCGACTTTACGTCTCTACCGTAGTTTTGTCTTGGATGAAGTCAATCAAGACTATGTCCGTACCGCACGCGCCAAAGGTCTGGGCGAAAGCCGCATTCTGGGCGTGCATGTATTGCGTAATGCATCAATTCCAATCATTACTGATGTCATGGCGGGACTTCCGGCTTTACTGATCGGTGCTTTCCTGATTGAACGTTTCTTCGGTATTCCTGGCATTGGCCGTGAAGTGATTATCGCAGTTGAACGTTCTGACTTTCCGGTAATTAAAGCGATTACGGTCTATGTTGCGGCTGCGACCATGTTATTTAACCTGATTGCCGATCTGATCTATAAATGGGTCGATCCACGTGTACAGTTGAAGTAGGTGAATTATGCTGAGTGCGATATTTAAAAAAGAGCAACATACTTCAGCAGTGCCTGAGTCTGCTTCAACCGGATTATGGCAGCTGGCGTTGCGTCGTCTGAAACGTGACCGCATTGCGATGTTCTCCCTATTTGTGGTGCTGTTTTATCTGCTGATGTTGCTGCTTTCCATGACAGGTGTGATTGCCAAGGACTGGAATAAAGAAGTAGCGGTGAGTTATGCACCCCCAAGCTTTATCTATACACCGTCTATGCCTGGAGCGGCAGGTGAAGATCAAAGTACTGAATCTGCCGTAGTACCAGTTAATCCAATTGATCCTTTAAAAGATGTGATTGCAGAACTGGAAGCAGAAATTGCTGCTGAACAGGGCGCAGGTGTGATTGATTATTATGGTGTAGTCGATCCACTGGCTGAAGATATGAAAGCCATTGATCAGGAATTAGGGGGTCAGTTACTGGATCAGAGTAGTGAGCTTAAACAGAGCCTGTTCTTTGGCGCAGATAAATGGGGTCAGGATGTACTACTGAAAACCATTAAAGGTGCAGAAACTTCGATTTTAGTTGGCCTGATTGCTGCGCTGGTTGCGGTGGTGATTGGTACAGTACTTGGTGCGATTGCTGGCTATTTCGGTGGTTGGGTCGATGATGTGCTGAACTGGTTCTACAATATCTTTACTTCTATTCCTTATCTGTTGCTGGTGTTAGCGATTGCAGCAGTACTGCAACAAAAAGGGATCTTATCGATTATCCTGATTTTGGGTCTGACCGGCTGGACCGGGGTATTCCGCCTGGTTCGTGCGGAATATATGAAGCATACTGCACGTGAATATGTACTGGCAGCGAAAGCCATTGGGGTAAGCAATATGCGCCGTATCTTCGTGCATATTTTTCCGAATGTCAGTCATATCGCTTTGGTTCAAATGTCCATTCTTGCAGTGGCCTTTATCAAGTCCGAAGTCATTCTCAGCTTCTTAGGCTTTGGCGTACCGATTGGTGTGGTGTCATGGGGTAGTATGCTGAATGAAGCGCAAAGCGAGCTGATTTTAGGCAAATGGTGGCAGTTGACTGCGGCATCGGTGGCGATGGCGGTACTGGTGACAGCTTTCTCAATGTTTACTGATGCATTACGTGATGCATTAGATCCAAAACTGAAATAGGAGCGCAGCGATGTCTGAAATGAATCCAAGCACAGCACCCGCGTTACTTCGCGTAGATAACTTACGTGTCAGTTTTAAAGGTGAAAATAAACAGTATGTGGAAACGGTCAAAGGAATTTCATTTGAAATTCCGGCCAATACTACAGTGGCGTTAGTCGGTGAATCCGGAAGTGGTAAATCTGTGACTTCATTAGCAGTGATGGGACTATTAGCACCTGAGAACTCGAAGGTCGCTGAAGACAGTCAGATCCTGTTTGAAGGTCGGGACTTATTGAAACTTAAGTCGAGTGAAATGCGTCAGATCTGTGGCAAAGAAATTGCCATGATCTTCCAGGAACCGATGTCCTCATTAAATCCGGTGTTTACCGTAGGCATGCAGATTTCTGAAATTCTACGCCTGCATTTGGGCATGAATAAAAAGCAGGCCCGTCAAAGAACACTGGAACTTTTGCAGGAAGTCGGTATTCCTTCACCGGAAACCAAGATTGATGCTTATCCAAGCCAGTTGTCTGGTGGACAGCAGCAACGGGTGATGATTGCCATGGCTATTGCCTGTGAACCGAAACTCTTGATTGCTGATGAACCAACGACGGCATTAGATGTGACTATCCAGAAACAGATTCTGGACCTGCTTGAATCCTTGCGTCAGCGCCGTCAAATGTCGATGTTATTCATCAGTCATGACCTGGCGGTAGTTGGTGAAATTGCGGATCAGGTCATTGTAATGCGTTATGGCGAGATTCGTGAGCAAGGTTCGGTGACAGAAGTCCTGAACAATCCTCAGGATATTTATACCCAAGCCTTGTTGCATTGCCGTCCACAGCTGTCGCACCGTCCTTTGCGTTTGCCGGTGATTAGCGACTTTATGAAACAGGATAGTCTGGCGCATGACCTGCATGCGAACGCTCCGCTACAACAGGAACGTTCCCGTGGTTTAAAAGGTAATGAAGAGATCATTCTCGATGTACGTGATCTGAAAAAATCCTTCTATAGCCGTAAAGGCCTATTTGGCAAAGATGAATTTCAGGCTGTGAAAGGCGTGTCTTTTCAGCTGGCTAAAGGCAAAACCTTAGGGCTGGTTGGGGAGTCAGGTTCTGGTAAAACCACGATTGGTTTGCTCCTGATGCGACTGCAACAAGCTACAGGCGGCAAGGCGTTGTTTCAGGGTAAAGATATCTTGTCGATGACTGAAAAAGAGTTTACGGCCTATCAGCGTAAAATCCAGATCATTTTCCAGAACCCTTATGCTTCTTTGAATCCGCGTTTTACCGTGGGACAAATCCTGATGGAGCCGATGCAGATTCATCATATTGGCAAGGATGATGCAGAACGTAAACAGATGGCACTTGATTTATTAGAAAGGGTCAGCTTACCGGCTCAGGCCTTCTATCGCTATCCACATGAGTTTTCAGGTGGCCAGCGTCAGCGGATTGCAATTGCACGCTGTCTGACCTTAAAGCCTGAGATTTTGATCTGTGATGAATCAGTGTCCGCACTGGATGTATCCGTACAGGCGCAGGTACTGAACTTATTGCAGGATTTACAGGATGAATTTGGTCTGAGTTACATCTTTATTTCGCATGATTTGTCAGTGGTGAAATATATTTCTGATCAGATCATGGTGCTAAATCATGGTGATCTGGTGGAAATTGCCAACTCAGATGATCTGTATCAGTCTCCGCAACACGACTATACCAAGCGTCTGTTAAGTGCGATTCCTCAGGGTATTCCGCAGTAACTTGCTAAAGTACGAAATAAAAAATGTCCACATTGCTGGGCATTTTTTTATGACAAGAATTCACTTTTAGGAAATAGAAGGGAGATACCCGCCTTTTATATCGGGTTCTATTGAGAAGACTAGGGATAGATAAAATTAGGTCATTATTATTGTTCTTGCAAAAAAAGAGCCACCGAAGTGACTCTATCTTATTCAAAGCTTAGAACTTTTTAAAGCCTTTATTCGCACCATATAAACCGCGTGGTGCATTACCTTCACGGTTTTCGCGGCGGCCAAACTGGTTGTCTTCACGGTTGTCACGACGTGCAAACTGGGTGCCATTCTGGTTTTCACGACGACCAAAGCCTTGATCATCGCGACGTTCACGGTTGTTGTATTGCGGCTGCTGCTCATCGGTATCACGGCGTTGCTGACGCAGGTAACCACCACGGCGCGCTGCCATTGGTTTTTCCTGCATACGCTCATTACGACGTTTCGCCATGCCGAATAAGCCGGTACCTTGACGCGGTTTCAGCTCAACTGATTTGGTCAGGTTATCGATATCCTGTTTATCCAGTTCAATCCAGCGACCTGTACGAAGTTCACGTGGCAGAATCACGGTACCGTAACGGGTACGTAATAAACGGCTGACTTTCAGGCCTTGTGATTCAAAGATACGACGAACCTCACGGTTACGACCTTCTTTTACGACAACTTGATACCAACGGTTGATCCCGTCACCACCCAGTTCAGAGAATGATTCAAACTTCGCAGGACCATCATCTAGCACCACGCCTTTCAGCATGTTGTTTTTCAGTTGTGGAGTCACTTCACCCATGACACGAACCGCATATTCACGTTCGATTTCATTGGATGGGTGCATTAAACGATTCGCTAGTTCACCGTCATTTGTGAACAGTAACAGACCGGTCGAGTTAATATCCAGACGGCCGACCATTACCCAGCGATCGCCTTGAATTGATGGCAGGTTGTCAAATACTGTTGGACGCTGTTCAGGATCATTACGTGAACAGATTTCGCCTTCTGGCTTATAGTAAATCAGGACACGACGACGGATTTCGTCTTCGATCTGGAACTGCACTTTACGACCATCGATGCGAAGCTCATCACCCGGTTCGATTCGTTCACCCACTTGGGCAATCTGCCCATTCACACTCACACGACCTGCGGCAATGACTTCTTCCATATAACGGCGAGAACCCAAACCAACACGTGCAAGCACCTTTTGCAACTTTTCACTCATGACAGCATAACCTTAGAAATAATTATTCAACAGTTCACCTATTTATGACTTCGGTGCATTCGCATCGAGCGCCATAAAAGCTTCCTTGGCATCCTGCAGGGGAGGCAATTGGCCTAAAGAATTTAAGCCAAACGCATTTAAAAATTGTGGCGTTGTCACTAACAACGCAGGTCTTCCAGGGAGTTCACGAAAGCCGGATTCTTTAATCCAGTTCCAGTCAAACAGCGTACGCAAAATCTGACTGTTATTCGTGACACCACGAATTTGTTCAATATCAGCTCGGGTCACTGGCTGATGATAAGCAATCACCGCAAGCATCTCCAGTAATGAAGGTGACAGGCGTGTCGGTCGCTCGGGCCAGGTCTGTGCAATAATATTACGATATTTTACACGCACTTGAAAACGGTAACCTTGCACAGTTTCAACCAGTTCAATAGAACGGCCATGCATCAGCATGGAAAGCTGTTGTAAATACTGGCGCAGCTCCTGCTTGTTATAGCGATCCTGAAATGCTTCTTTCAGTCGAGCTAAGGAAACTGGGGAGTCACTGGCAAAAATAATGGCTTCCAGCTGCATCAGAATTTCATGCAGATTATCTTCCGCAGACAAGGAGATATTATGGTCTGTGTTCATGCGTGTGCTCCTTGAATTGCGAGCGGTGCCTCAACACCTGAGGCAATAATTTGAATTTTTTGCTGGCGGGTGAGTTCCAACACGGCCATAAAGGTCACGACTACACCCATGCGTCCCTGACTTGGCTTGAGTAAGTTATCAAAAGACAAGACTTCACCGGATTCCAGACAGCTTTCAATATAGGCAATCCGCTCTTCTAGTAAAACAGGCTCCTGTTGCACTTGATGAATGACAGGTTCAGGGCGGTTAAAGACACAAAGCAAGGCATCACGTAGCAGATCAGCACTATGACCTTCATTCGGCTGGATAAACTCGCCTAAGTGAACATTGGTCTGAAAGGTATCACGTTCCAGAATCGTCATCTGACCCAGACGTTCCGCAGCTTGCTTAATCCGTAAATAATTTTCCAGACGCTCAATCAGATCCTGTTTCGGATCCTGTTCAACCGCAGCCACGCTTTTCGGTTTAGGCAGCAATAAACGGGATTTGAGATCGGCCAGTAAAGCAGCCATCACCATATAATCCGCGGTTAGCTCAATATTCAGGGATTTCATCGCATCCATATAGGACAGATATTGGGAGGCAATCGGCGCGATATCAACCTGTAACAGGTCAAAACCATTTTTCTGGATCAGGTAGATTAAAAAGTCGAGGGGGCCTTCAAAATGTTCTAACAGAATTTCAAACGCTGCTGGAGGAATATACAGATCCTCTGGAATCGTATTTTGCCATTCATCCAGAACCCGGATGTTTGGAGCAGATTCCATAGCGTTATGGGGCATTTGAGTCATTACAATTATAAGCCACGCGAATTTTCAAAGGCATGAAATGGCTTATTCCCCGAGCTCTTGTCAGGAGAAAAAGCACATAATTTAGTAGTTGGCATTGTACTGGAAAATTGTCGTTAAATAAAATAGATATGCATTCAAAAGCAAAAAAACCATATTTATTTTAGGAGAAATTTTATTTTTTTAATTTGGTAAAATGCACAAGTCTGATATTAAACAGCATATTAGCTAAAATTAAATACAATATAGTCTGGGTGGCTTAAGAAACTGTAACTTCATATAGAAAATTTTTAAAAGATTCTCAACACCTATTAAATAGTGACTGAGTTAAAGCTCATCAGGAAATATGTGATAAAAATAAGAAAAAACAGTTATCTATCGCCTAAAAATAAACTAATATAGCCAAAAAAATATTGATAAATAACAATCATAGATCAGGTTAATTATAAAAATGCCAATCATACTTGTGTTAATCGGCGTCATCGGCTTAGGGGTATTCTGGGGCTATCCTCAATATCAGCTCATGCAGCTTGAAAATGAAATGCGTACCAATCTGAAGTCTGGCGGCTTTTCAAGCTTTGTCGAGCAGGCCAAACCAGTGATGCAGGCCATGAAACTGGATTTTAGCGTACTGGACCAGTATCCTCATATTCGTTTCTATATGCGTAATACGCTTTATACGGGCAAAGATTTACCCGACGGTGTTACTGCAATGGTCAAAACCATGAGCTGTAATTCTATTGATTCTTTTAGGACTATGGAATCCACAGCCCGGACTGCGTTATTGAATGTGCTTGAAGAGGATCAAATCACTTTTCATGTTTCAGTCAAAAACAGGTTTGGTGCTGAACTTGCAACTCATCAGCAAAAACTGTCGGAATGTCCAAACTTCTTGCAGTTAAAACATTATAAAGAAGGTGATCCGTTCCCCCCAATGCCAAGTTTGAATAATCAAGTTCCTTCGGTTGCACCAGCGGTCAGTACATCTACTCAGGAGCGTGCAGCGAGCTATTAAATCTTGGCATGCGTGATAAGGTTATTTTAATTCTGCTCTCGCAATACATATTCGATGATACGTTGGCAGGTAGCTGCCAGACAAACATTGCTTGTTGAATAAACTTGTAGAAGTTTTCTTGCCATCGCGATCTCAAGAAAGTATGAGTATTCAATATTGTTGATATTCAGATTTAATTCTGGCTTGGAATTTTTATCGATAGATATTGCCTTGGATTCCAGTGTCCAAGGCAATTCAGCATAGATCAGATGATCGGCAGGAAATTCATTCAGGTTCAGGAGGATATAAAACAAATCCATTTTATTTTCTTCTGAGACTTCATTAGAAGCAGCTTTATTTATTCAAAAGCACTGACATCACCAACACCACGACGAATCACTTCAGGCTGATCTCCTGATAAATCCACAATAGAAGTCGTACTTAATGTGCCTAGTCCACTGTCGATAAACACATCAATACGCTTACCAAGCTGCATTTCAATGTCATAAGGATCATCTAAAGGATCCGTCTGGTCTGGCAGGATGAGCGTTGAAGTGAGCAGCGGTTCGCCCAGCTCTTGAAGCAGCATCTGACACACAGGATTGGTAGGGATACGCAAACCAATGGTTTTTTTCTTTGGATGCATTAAACGTTTAGGCACTTCGCTGGTTGCCGGAAGAATAAACGTGGTCACAGCAGGTGTATTATTTTTCAGCAAACGATAGACGGCATTGTCGACTTTGGCATAAGTCGCAAGATCGGATAAGTCACAGCAGATAATGGCATATTGGTGCTTAGGTCCTAGACCACGAATCTGTGCGATTCGCTCCATCGCATGTTTATTCCCGATCTGGCAGCCAATCGCATAGGCTGCATCGGTCGGATAAACCACAACATCACCGGCACGAATACGTTCTACTGCCTGACTGATCAGACGAGCTTGCGGATTATCCGGGTGTACACGTAAATGCAGCATAAATATTCCTCCCAACCTGCCCTAAACTTATTATGAAATGCCTTTGTATAAAGTAACAATGACAAACAGGTAGATTTGTGTAATTTAATCAAGCATTTCACGTTGAAATTCATCAGATTGTAAACTTTTGCCCGCACGGGTGCAGACACAGATACAATCAATGAAACGTTTGGCATCACGTGGCAGTTTGGCTTCACCACTAAAATAGCGTTGTACCTGAGCATAAACATTATCTTTAAAGCTGGAGCCATCGCCACCATCGCCGGTTAAATTGTCCAGGGACACACGGAACTTACGGCCAAATGCTTTGGAAAACATCCATTCAATCGCTTGTGGCTTGATTTCGACCTGCTCAAATAATGCCTGCTGTTCCTTGGTGCGACCATCTGGCGCATACCAATAACCTAGATCTGGTAGCAAACGGCGCTTGTCACCGGCAATCGTCCAGTGACTGATTTCATGCAGGGCGCTATTAAAGAAGCCATGCGCAAACTGGATCCGGGCAGGGCTATCTTTTGTTGCCGGGAAATACTCCGGTTCAAACTCACCACGGACTAAAGTGACATTTAGGTGGGAAAACCAGTGATTAAAGTGTAAGATGAGCCAATCAACCTGTTCCGCTTCTGAGGATAAATTCGCCCACGGTAAGCGTTGCACTTGCTGTAGTGAGCTGTCAGAATCGGAGGTTGAAAGTGTGCTAACGAGTGATGAAACATTCACTTCTGTTTGCGGCTGCAACAGATGCATGACTGAAATTACCCAATTGGTCTGTCTAAAAATAAGTACAAAATTGTATCTTAATCTTTGACAGAGTTCTGATGAATTTGTAGAATTGCCGCCTTAATTATGTCAGCAAATACCTTTCCGGCACAGATTGAGCCGTTTAAATGGGCTGAACAGGGCTTTAAATGGTCAGGTCAACTGCCTTTATCCCGCTTTGTTCGTATTGCTCGTGAAGCTGTTGGATCAATTGATGATCAATTGATTAACATAGACTGTAAGCTATCAATGGATGCCTATCATCGCATTGCATGGTTGGATGGTCATGTTGAAACGAAAGTTCCAATGGAATGCCAGCGTTGTCTGGAGACCGTTGAAATCGAACTCGTTTCAGATTTTCATCTAGCTCTGGTGGATGATGAGTCACTGATAGAGCGCTTGGATGAGGATGCTGATTTCATCGTCTTAGGTGAAAGTGAAGCAACGACGAAAGGTTCATATGATGCACCTGCCACCGCTGACTTACTCGCACTGATAGAAGATGAATTGTTATTGTTGATGCCGCTGTCTCCTAAGCATGACGTTTGTGAGCATAAGCATCAACCTGCCGCAGAAGAAGTTGTTGAAGAAAAACGGGATAATCCGTTTGAAGTTTTGGCAGCTTTGAAGGGTAAACTTAACTAATTTTTGTGTTATACTCATGCGTATAAGACAATCGAATTTGTTCTGATCCATTTTTTCGATATTTGTAAGGAGCCATCATGGCCGTTCAGCAAAACCGTAAAAGTCGCTCTCGCCGTGACATGCGCCGTTCACATGACGCTTTAACTGAGAATGCATTAACTGTAGACCAAACTACTGGTGAAACTCATCGTCGTCACCACGTATCTAAAGATGGTATCTACCGTGGTCGTCAATTATTCGCTAAAGCATCTGCTGAATAATTGATGATGTATTAAGCGTTAAAGCTTAGTAGAAAAAATGGGAGCGTTAAGCTCCCTTTTTTTATGCCTGATTTTATGCACAGGTTTTGCGGTCATCATGTGAAGTCGCGGTTTTTGTTGTATTTGGCAATTACCCAAGCCAAAATTACGTGTTAAATTGCGCTCCACAATGGGTAAGGTGATCTGATCGGCCAATTTTTAGGTCTAAGAAAAGATTCGCACCTCTTGAATGAAAGGATTTTATTTATGTCTGCTAAACAACTCGAACAAGCAGCTCAAGCAACTAAAACTGCATTTGTGTTCCCAGGTCAGGGTTCACAAAAAGTCGGCATGCTCGCTGAACTTGCAGAACAGTTTAGTGGTATCCGCGATACATTTGCTGAAGCATCTGAAGCGGTGGGTTTTGATCTGTGGCAGATTGCACAGACGGGTGAAGGTCTGGATCAAACCGAATTTACTCAACCGGTACTATTAACAGCATCCATCGCATTATGGCGTGTATGGTTAGAGCTGGGTGGGGTAGCACCAAAATATATGGCGGGCCATTCACTCGGTGAATACAGCGCGTTAGTTGCAGCGGGTGCTTTAAGTCTGGGTGATGCAGTCAAGCTGGTGAACCTGCGTGGTAAGTTGATGCAAACTGCTGTACCTCAAGGCGTAGGTGCAATGGCAGCGATTCTGGGTCTGGATGATGCCAAAGTGATCGAGCTTTGTGCACAAGCAACAGCAGCAGGCGAAGGTTCAGTTGAAGCAGCCAACTATAATGCTCAGGGGCAAGTCGTAGTTGCCGGTAATAAAGAACGTGTAGAAGCCGTGATGGCACTGGCGAAAGAAAATGGCGGTAAAGCGATTGCACTGCCAGTTTCAGTTCCTTCACATTGTTCACTGATGAAACCTGCCGCTGAGCAGTTCGCAACAGCTTTGGAACAAACTGCCATTGAGATGCCACGCATACCTGTATTACAAAATGTAGGCGCAAAAGCAGCTGCGGACGTGAGTGAGCTTCGTCAGGCTTTGACTGAGCAGCTGTATGAGTCAGTACAATGGACTAAAACACTACAATTCCTTCAAGATGAAGGCGTTGAGTACATTGTAGAATGTGGCCCAGGTAATGTACTGGCCAATATGGCAAAACGTTTACCGAATATCGAAAAAGCACTTCCATTAGATACTCAATCTCGTCTGGAAGATGCGTTGAACACCGTATTGGTGGCAGAAGGGAAAATTGCATGACACAGGAACGTAAAGTTGCCTTGGTGACAGGTGCAAGCCGCGGCATTGGTGCTGCAATTGCACAACAATTAATTCAAGACGGTTATTTTGTCGTAGGTACTGCGACTTCTGAAGCGGGTGCTGAAAAATTATCTGCACAATTTGCTGAAAATGGTGCCGGTAAAGTTTTAGATGTACGTGATGGTGCTGCGATTGATGCGCTGGTCAGCGATATTGAGCAAAACTATGGCCCGGTGCTGGTACTGGTGAATAATGCCGGTATTACCAAAGACAACCTGTTATTGCGTATGTCGGAAGACGACTGGGATGATATTTTGAATATCCATCTGAAAGCCGTTTATCGTTTATCGAAACGTGTGCTGAAAGGTATGACCAAGGCGCGTTTCGGCCGTATCATTAATATCAGTTCTGTGGTGGCGCATTTTGCTAACCCAGGTCAGGCGAACTATTCAGCTGCCAAAGCAGGTATTGAGGCATTTGGTCGCAGTCTGGCTAAAGAAATGGGTAGTCGTCAGATTACTGTCAATGCTGTTGCACCAGGCTTTATCGCGACTGAAATGACTGAACAGTTAAGTGAAGAAATTCGCAAGAAAATGAGTGATCAAGTGGCTTTAAACCGTTTAGGTGATCCACAAGATATCGCGAATGCCGTAAGTTTCCTGGCATCGGACAAAGCCAGTTACATTACAGGTACAGTCATTCACGTTAATGGTGGTTTATACATGAGCTAAACGGCACATGTATTAACTTTCCAAATTTTATAGATTCAATTAAACTAACGGCATTAAAAACGCCACAAGCAATGAGGAGAATTCCTGTGAGCGATATCGAACAACGCGTTAAACAAGCGGTTGCAGAACAACTTGGTATTAAAGTCGAAGAGATTAAAAACGAAGCATCTTTCATGGATGACTTAGGTGCTGACTCTCTAGACCTAGTTGAACTTGTTATGTCTTTCGAAAATGACTTCGACATCACTATTCCTGATGAAGATTCTAACGAAATCACAACTGTTCAATCTGCTATTGACTATGTTACTAAAAAACTTGGTTAATACTGATTTTCAGCTTTGCTGAACCTAAAGACCACCGCAAGGTGGTTTTTTTGTGCCTGTAGAATAGATATAGGGTGATTTTACAATCGATAACCTTTTGCTTACCAATGACTAACTTTGTATCTGCTGCTTTCCTTGTACAAATAAGAATGATCTGATGAATAACAAGAATGGAGTCCACTATGGGTCTTTTTGATTTTGTAAAAGGCATTGGTAAAAAGAACACTGCAGCTGCGGAGCCACAACAAACACCGGCAGCAACTCAACAGGCACCTGCCGCTGCACCTAAAGCAGCATCGGCTGAACCTTCTGCACAGGAAATAGCGAACAAATTATTAGGCCATGTTAAAAGCCTAGGACTGCCAATTACAGGATTGTCGATCAGCTATAACTCAACCTCAGATCTGGCAACCGTACGCGGACAGGTACAAAGTCAGGCGGATCGTGAAAAGATTATTTTAGCGGTAGGAAATGTTGATCATGTCGCTAAAGTGGATGACCAGCTGACTGTAGCGAATCCGGAACCTGAAAGTAAGTTCTATACGGTTAAATCGGGTGATACCTTATCTAAAATTTCCAAAGAATTTTATGGTGATGCCAACCAGTACAACAAGATTTTCGAGGCAAATCGCCCTTTACTGAAAAATGCGGATGATATTTTCCCGGGTCAGGTACTACGTATTCCTGCCTAGTTTTAAATAATCATCAATATAAATAATAAAATTTTATTTTAAACTTATCTGATTCAGATAAACGGTTCACAACAAAGCCCCTTATGGGGTTTTGTTGTGTCTACCACTTGAACTCGGGTCAGAATTAGATTCCTACATCCAGATATGAACTTTCCTTTACTTCTTCCATCACCACATAACTATGTGAGGAAGCAGAAGAGGGGAGCTTTTTTAATAAATCCCCAAGCAGACGCCGGTAAGCACTCATTTCCTTTAGGCGGGCTTTCACTAGGTAATCAAAATCTCCCGAAATCAGATGACATTCCAGCACTTCAGGAATTTCACTTAAGTCACGCGCGACCTGTTCAAATACATCACCGGATTTGGCAGAAAGTTTGATTTCCAGAAACACTAACAGGTTCTTTTCCAGCTTTTCCGGATTGAGCCGGGCATGGTAACCCATGATGATTCCATCGCGTTCTAGCCGCTTCACTCGCTCGGAACAGGGTGTGGTGGAGAGGTTGACTCGGGAGGCGAGTTCACTGATTGCAATGCGCCCATCGCGCTGCAGGATATCTAAAATCATGCGATCAATGCGGTCTAATTTACGCATCTATTATTCCCTTAATTTTTAAAAATGACGCGAAAAATCTAGTGAATTTGCTGAATATATCAGTTTAAAACAGTGAAATTCACTATTGATCCAAAAATATACTGGTGAAATAAACTATAAATGTCATTGAGGGTAATGTCATGCGCGTAATTGTATTAGGTGGTGGTGTCATTGGTGTAACAAGTGCCTACTATCTTGCGCAGCAGGGAGCAGAAGTGACTGTCCTTGACCGTCAGGCAGGTCCAGCTGAAGAAACCAGTTTTGGTAATGCAGGCCAGATTTCTCCTGGTTATTCGACACCGTGGGCAGCACCTGGCATTCCATTTAAAGCAGTGAAGTGGATGTTTCAGCATCATGCACCATTGGCGATTAATGTCGATGGTAGTCTGTGGCAGTTACAGTGGATGGCTCAGATGCTGAAAAACTGTAATGCCCAGCATTATGCAGTGAATAAAGAACGTATGGTGCGGGTCGCTGAATATAGCCGTGACTGTTTACGTAATCTACGTCGTGATATCGGCATTTCTTATGAAAACCGTTCTAAAGGAACCTTGCAGATTTTTCGTAAGGAAGCACAGCTCGATGCAGTGCAACGTGATATCGAAGTGCTGAAAGAAACCGGCGTGGATTTTGAATTGCTGGATCGTGAACAGCTAGCCAAAGTTGAACCGGCACTGGCTGAAGCTAAAGATAAACTGGTGGGCGGTTTACATCTGCCCAATGATGAAACCGGTGATTGCTACCTGTTCACCAATGTGCTGGCCAATTATGCCAAAGGCATGGGCGTGCAGTTCAAGTTTAACCAGCATGTTGAAAAACTGCTATTTGAAGGCGACCAGATCAAAGGTGTACTGGTCAATGGTCAGGTGTTGACCGCAGATAGATATGTACTGGCTTTCGGCAGCTATTCCCGTGATTTTCTGAAGCCGTTACATTTGGATCTGCCGGTATATCCAGTCAAAGGTTATTCATTGACTATTCCAATTGTGGATCAGACTCATGCACCACAATCGACTGTGCTGGATGAAACTTACAAGATTGCATTGACTCGTTTTGATCAGCGCATCCGTGTCGGTGGTATGGCAGAGCTAACAGGCTTTAATTTGGGCCTGAATGAGGATCGCCGTGCAACCTTGGAAATGGTCACTCGTGACCTGTTCCCGGGTGGTGACATGGCGCAGGCCAGTTTCTGGACCGGCTTACGTCCAATGACTCCAGATAGCACACCAATTATTGGACCAACACGCTTTAATAACCTGTTCCTAAATACTGGACACGGTACCCTAGGTTGGACCATGGCCTGTGGTTCAGGAAAGCTGATCAGTGATCTGGTACTGGGTCAAGCACCTGAGATTAGTACTGAAGGCTTGTCGCTGAATCGTTATCAGCAGGTTGCTTAAGCTTTTAAGGATTATCAGTTTCAGGGAAGAAATTTATGCCACGTCCAATACACGCGGTGATTCATCAACAGGCATTGCAACATAACCTGCAAGTTGCACGTTCCTGCGCACCTCAAAGCCAGGTCTTTGCAGTGGTTAAAGCTGATGCCTATGGGCACGGTATTGAGCGGGTTTATCCCGCATTAAAAAGTGCTGATGGTTTTGCCTTTCTAGATCTTACTGAAGGAAAGCGTTTGCGTGCCTTAGGCTGTGACAAACCCTTATTGTTACTGGAAGGCATTTTTGGCCTTGAAGATTTATTCGACTGCGCCAAGTACGGGATAAGTTTTGCAATTCATGCCCAGCATCAACTGGAATGGTTAAAAACCTTTGTCGACTTACAACCAGACGTACAGTTTGATGTCTTTTTAAAAATGAATAGCGGAATGAACCGACTGGGTTTTTTACCTGAGCAGTATCGTGTCGCTTTTCAGGAATTAAAAAATATTAAGCAAGTATGCTCCATCAGTCATATGACACATTTTTCCGATGCGGATGGCATGCGCCTTGGACAGGAAGGTATTGAACATCAACAGCTGGTCTTTACCGAAACCATTCAAAATCTGCCGGGCAAAACTTCACTCAGTAATAGTGCTGCCATTCTGCGTCATCATCAGCATATACAGTCAGACATTGTACGTAGCGGCATCATGCTTTACGGCAGCTCACCTGACTATCCCGCCCATACGATTGATCACTGGAACTTAAAGCCGACCATGAGTTTGCGTAGCGAACTGATCGCAATTCAGCAGGTTCGGGCAGGAGACAGCATCGGTTATGGCTCTACTTTTATAGTTGAGCAGGATATGCAGATTGGAATTGTGGCCTGTGGTTATGCGGATGGTTATCAGCGAATCACACAAACTGGAACACCAGTTTTGGTAGATGGGATTCGAACCCAAACGGTCGGTCGCGTCAGTATGGATATGCTGGCGGTTGATCTAGGTTCTGTACCTGATGCGCAGATTGGTAGCGAAGTTGTGCTGTGGGGACAATCCATTCACGGCACAGTATTACCGATTGATGAAGTGGCCGCGGGTTCAGGTACGGTTGGCTATGAGCTGATGTGTGCCATCACCCAACGTGTGCTTGTACAGATTGAAAGCTAAAGATTAAACAAATACTAGAAATAAGAGAGGATAAAATTATGACGGAACATGCACATATTCAGCGTTTGAACAGTAATCAGGTCATGAGTGCTGTCATCATTCACAATCAAACCGTGTATTTATCAGGGCAGGTGCCGGACAGCACTAGTCTAGATATTCGTGGTCAAACGCGTGAAGTGCTCATGAAGATTGATCAACTCCTTAAACTGGCAGGTACAGACAAAAGCCGTCTGTTATCTGCACAGCTCTTTGTTAAAAACCTGGAAGACTTTCAAACCGTCAATGCGCTCTGGATTGAATGGCTCGAGGGATGTGGTACACCAGCACGCGCAACCATTCAGGCGGATCTGGTGAATCCCGCCTGGTTAATTGAAATTGCAGTGATTGCAGCGCTCCCTTAAGTTGTTTCAGATTTTTATATCTCCCAACTTGATTTTGTAAGCACATCTGGCCTGATCATTTAATCCATTAAATGAAACTGCATCTGCAATCAGGATTTCAGGAAGAAATCCGATCAGATAAGCGAAGGCTTGATGTGAAAAAGGAACCGAATATGAATACAGCCTCTTCTAAAGATGATGCATCATCATCTCCCCATGAATTACAACGTAAGCTCTCTAACCGCCATTTGCAGTTAATTGCCATTGGTGGTGCCATTGGTACAGGCCTGTTTATGGGTTCTGGTAAAACGATTGCACTGGCAGGGCCTTCAATCTTGTTTATCTACATGATTATTGGAGCCATGTTCTTTTTCCTGATGCGTGCATTAGGGGAAATCCTGTTATCCAATTTGCACTATAAATCCTTCATTGATATGGCGCATGACCTGATTGGTCCGGGGGCTGGCTATTATATTGGCTGGTCGTACTGGCTGGGCTGGATTCTGGTCGGTATTGCCGACTTAGCGGCAATTATCAATTATCTGAATTTCTGGCTGCCACCCGATATGGCTTTTACACCCATGGGACAGGCCATGATCAGTGCGGGCTGTGTATTGCTGGTACTGGGAATTAACCTGCTGACCGTGAAGCTGTTTGGTGAAATCGAGTTTTGGTTCGCCCTGATTAAAATTCTGGCGATTCTGGGCCTGATTGTGATTGGCGGATATATGATCTTCAGCGACTTCCAGGCACCAAGTGGATCGGCTGCCAGCCTGACCAATGTCTGGGCCTATGATGGTATGTTCCCTAAGGGCACAATGGGCTTTCTGGCTGGTTTTCAGATTGCGATGTTTGCTTTTGTAGGGGTAGAGTTGCTGGGTACGATGGCGGCTGAAACCAAGGATCCGGAAAAGAACTTGCCTAAAGCAGTGAATGCGATTCCTACGCGAATCATCCTGTTCTATGTATTGTCTCTGCTGGTGATTATGTCTGTAACACCGTGGGTAGAAATTCCTGCTGATCAAAGCCCTTTCGTGACCCTTTTCCTGCATGCGGGTATTCCAGTGTCAGCCATTATCATGAATCTGGTGGTGCTGTCTTCTGTGATGTCCTCCATGAATAGTGGCGTGTTCTCTACCAGCCGGATGCTGTTTGGTCTGGCACGTGATGGTCAGGCACCTCAGGCTTTGGCTGAGCTTTCAAGTCGCGCAGTTCCGGCTAAAGGTCTGTTATTTTCTTGTGCCTTTATTATGGCAGGTGCAGCTTTCCAGTACTTTGTACCGAACACGATGGAAGCCTTTACGCTGGCCAGCTCACTCTGTGTGATTCTGTTTATCAGTATCTGGGGGCTGATTATGGTGTGTTATATCCGTTACCGTAAACAGCAACCTGAAAAACATGCCACTTCGACCTTCAAAATGCCGGGCGGAATCTGGATGTCCTATCTGGTGCTGATCTTCTTGTTCTTTGCCTTAGTTATTTTAAGTCTGGAAGCAGATACCATGAAAGCACTGATGATTAGTCCGCTGTGGTTGGTGATTTTGTTCGCTACCTATCATACTTTGTATAAACCACGTCTTCGTAAATGTCAGCAAATTCTCTCCGGAGAATAAAGTGCAGACATAAAAAATCCCCGATCAATCGGGGATTTTTTATTTTAGGGAATTTTAGAAAGTAGGTTTTACCACCACTAAAATCACCACAGCAAATAAAATCAGCGTTGGCATTTCATTAAAGAAGCGCCAGAACTTGTGTGACTTGTAATGGGCATTTTCCATCAGTTTCTTACGATAATAACCACATACCAAATGGTAAATGACTAGCAAGCCAACCAAGCCGACTTTCAGATAGAACCATAAGGCTTCATGGTAATGACGCGTTGCATCACCCCAATCGACTAGAAAGTGTGCTGTGATCAGCGTGGCGACCATAGCTGGCCACATAATCCCGCGATACAGCTTGCGTTCCATAATTTCAAAGCGTTGATGACTTACGACATCTTCGCTCATGGCATGGTAGACATAAAGCCGTGGCAGATAGAACAATGCAGCAAACCAGCAAACCACAGCAATAATATGTAATGCTTTTACCCACAAGAAAGCATCAGAAGGAGCATCCATCAAGTCACCCTAAAATGGGCGGCTTAGCCTTCCCATTTTTTGAAAACGAGACAAGCATTTACGCCGCCGAAACCGAAACTGTTACTCATCACAGTATTCAATTTTGCGTCACGTTTTTCAAGTACGATATCAAATGGTTTTGCGCCTTCATCCAGTTCAGTCACATTGATGTTTGGTGCAATAAAGTCATTTTGCATCATCAGGATAGAGTAGATCGCTTCCTGTACACCTGCAGCACCCAGGCTGTGACCTGTCATAGATTTAGTCGAGCTGAGTGGAGGAACCTGACCTTCACCGAAGGCACGTGCCATAGCTTTAAGTTCAGTAACATCACCTGCTGGGGTAGAAGTACCATGTGTATTCACATAGTCAATTTTATCTACACCATGCTGTTTGGCTTCTTCTAGAGCCATCAGGATACAACGTGTTGCACCTTCGCCAGATGGAGCAACCATGTCAGCACCATCAGAGTTGGCTGCATAAGCCACAACTTCAGCCAGAATATTCGCGCCACGTGCCTGAGCATGTTCTAAAGACTCAAGCACCACGAAACCGCCACCACCAGCAATCACGAAACCGTCACGGTCTGCTGAATATGGACGAGAAGCTGTTTCAGGTGTGTCGTTGTATTTAGAGCACAGTGCACCCATCGCATCAAACAGCAGGCTTTGAGACCAGTGATCTTCTTCACCACCACCGGCAAGCATTAAATCCTGTTTACCCAGTTGGATCAGGTTATAAGCATAACCAATTGCATCGGCAGAAGTTGCACAAGCGCTAGTAATCGAGTGTGCAATCCCTTGTAATTTAAATGCGACACCGACGTTTGCTGTAATGGTATTCGACATGTTGCGTGGTACGAAGAATGGACCAACTTTGCGTGCGCCTTTTTCTTCCAGCAATTTTGTCATTTCTACTACAGAAGCTGTCGAGTTGCCACCTGAACCACCGGCAATACCATAACGTGGATTATTCGCCAGGTCTTCCTGCTTTAAACCTGCGTGCTCAACGGCAGCCACAGCGGCGTTGTAGGCATACATTGCACAAACGCCCATAAAGCGTTTCAGCTTGCGGTCAATACCATCAAAATCCTGTTCAGCAGCAGCGCTCACATGGCTCTTGAAATTCAGTTCAGCATAAGTCGGATTAAAACGTGTTCCTGAAATCCCGTTTTGTAAAGAGTGATTCACATCCTCTAATGTATTACCAATGCACGAGTTAATACCCATACCAGTGATGACAACACGTTTCATCTACAGATCCTTATAGTTTATCTCTGGGGCAGCGGGAGATATTTAGCGTTGATAAGACAGCAAAATATAGCGCTAACCCCTATTTCACAATGCAGAACATCATAGCAGAAAGATTTTTGAAATCTTATGGCAAATGTTATGCCGTGTGACAGTAGGTTGAGTTTATAAAGTACTGTGTAGAGCTTTTACTAAATGAAACAGAATAAGGTTGAGATAAATGCTGACTACACCTAGTATTTATACCAAATACAAGCACGTGCATGCTGAGGTAAAAAATGGTAAATGCTAATAATAAACAATCTAATGGTCTGATTTCGAATGCCTTTGGAGTGGCGAAAAAGTTCAGTTCAACAGGTTTGGAGCTGTTAAATCATGTTGCACCAGATTCTGTGACTAAAACCTTCAATACCGATCATGCTGTTGATGGCTCGGCAAAAGTCAAAAGCCCTTTTGCTTCAAAAAAATATGAAAATCCCAAAGACATGCTACGCGAACATCTTCCAAATGTTTCCCGTCAGCTGCTGGGCCGTCGTTTTAATACCGTGAATAATGTCGCGCATTTTGTTTCTCCCCAGCTGGCCGACAAAGTATCTGATTACTTTTATAATCACCTGAATCAGTTCAGCAACCAGATGAGTTCGGTTGATGCCATTCTGAATGAAGCAGGGGCGAAGGATCTAGAAGAATTAACTCAGGATACTACGCGTTCTCAACGCATTTCTCAGGCATTTGCTGAACAAAATAAATGGATGGCGACAGTACAAGGTGCGGTAAGTGGTGTCACTGGGGTATTGGGAACTGCGATTGATATTCCAGCTTCTTTACTGATGGCACTGCGTACCATCTATCAAGTGGGACGTTCTTATGGTTTTGATTTGAGCAAGGAAGACGATCAGGAAATCGTACAGCATATCTTTAGACAGATTGATCTCAGTCTGATTGCAGAAAAACAAGCACTCTTGATGGGGCTTAAAGCGCTGAGCAGTACTTTAAAGACACATGACCTTTCCCAGTTGCAGACTATGCTTGGATCAAGCAACGATATAGAAGCACTGAAAAAATGGCTCAGTAATCAGGATGGCAGCATGAAGTGGGAATGGATGAACCATTTTCCGAAACTGTCTTTATTAGAGCAGCTAACCAAACTGACTCCATTGGCAAGTGCAGGGATTAGTGCAGTCTATAGCCATCGCTTTGTGAATGATGTGAACCAGAAAGCTCAAGAAGTATTCTCGCATGCTCGTCAGTATTTGCAGCAGCATCAGGATCTAGGTTTGTCGCCATATGCTGCCTATGAAAAAGCAGTTGACCTGCTCCAGCAGGCGACCCCGAAGCTGATGGAAAATCTTGATCATTCAGCCGCTGATAAAGATAAGCCAATTCTGGATAAAGAAATCCCAATTGAAGGCAATCAAACCATCAAGCAAGTCAAACTGGTTAAGAAAGAGCGGGAAAGCTTGAGCCCGGAAGAAGCTGAAGTGAAAAAAGATGAAAAGGTCAGTGAAGGTCTGGATGAATTGACCGATAAACTGGTTGAACATGCCGACGCTAGACAGGAACAAAAACCGGCTATTCCAAAAGATTCTTTTGATGCAGATGCAGCCCTAGAAGAAGAGCTCGGCTTGCAGGAAAATGACACAGAAATGTTACAGGCAGCCGCTGAAGAAGAGACGGATACAAACAATCCAGAAAACTCCGAGACTGCAGACAAACAAACGCAAGCTGAGGAAACTACGGAAGATGTTACAAAAAATGCTGCCACGAAATCGAAAAAATGAATGATTTTCACCATAAAATAAACGCTTAAAGTCGAGATGCGATCGTGTTTTGCCTGACTCCGGCATATTGACCGATTTTGCATCTTGACATACAATTGCATGCCCTCAAAAAGTAGTATTTTTTTGGGGCTTTTTATTAACGGGAGAATTGCCACATGGCAACAACAAATCAGTTGATCCGTAAGGGTCGTACGACTTTAGTTGAAAAATCTAAAGTTCCTGCGTTGAAGGCTTGTCCACAGCGCCGTGGTGTTTGTACACGTGTTTACACAACTACACCTAAAAAACCTAACTCAGCAATGCGTAAAGTTTGCCGTGTTCGCTTAACTTCAGGTTTCGAAGTTTCTAGCTACATCGGTGGTGAAGGCCATAACCTGCAAGAGCACAGTGTTGTTCTTATCCGTGGTGGTCGTGTTAAAGACTTACCAGGTGTACGTTACCATACCGTTCGTGGTTCTTTAGACTGTGCTGGTGTTAAAGATCGTAACCAAGCTCGTTCTAAATACGGTACTAAACGTCCTAAGAAATAATCTTTCGAGATTAAGCTCTTAGTTCGCTAGAACTGCAATCCTTTATCGTCTCGCTTGTCTGATTTCTGCATTTAATTTTGTGAAAATTCAAGCGACGTGTAGTAAGGCCAGCGAATGCACACGACACTTTGTGCTACTGCTGGATTAACCTGAAGTGTCATATTTATAGGTAGTTTTAAAATGCCAAGACGTCGCGTAGTCGCTGCTCGTGAAATCCTTCCGGATCCTAAGTTCAGCAGCCAAACAATCGCTAAATTCATGAACCACGTAATGCAAGATGGTAAAAAATCTATTGCTGAAAGTATCGTTTACGGTGCTTTAGACCGCGTTCAAGAAAAATCTAAAGTAGACCCAGTTGAATTTTTCGAGACTACTCTTGAAAAAGTTCGTCCTATGGTCGAAGTAAAAGCACGCCGTGTTGGTGGTGCTACATACCAGGTACCTATGGAAGTGCGCCCATCCCGTCGTACTGCCTTGGCTATGCGTTGGTTAGTAGATGCTGCTGCTAAGCGTTCTGAAAAAACTATGGCTTTACGTCTTGCTGGCGAGTTGCTTGATGCAGCTGAAGGTAAAGGCGCAGCGGTTAAAAAACGTGAAGATGTGCACCGTATGGCTGAAGCCAACAAAGCCTTCTCTCACTATCGCTTCTAAGCGGTTAAAACAGGACCTAATCAGGAGGGTGATGAATTTAGTTGTCACTAGTTTGTCATCAAAGCGCTTTAAGCTGCCCAGCAGCTTAAAGCGTCCTGTTTTAAACAACAAAATTTAGGAATGCAAGAAATCATGGCTCGTCAAACCCCAATTTCTCGTTACCGTAACATTGGTATCTCAGCGCACATTGACGCTGGTAAAACAACGACTTCTGAACGTATTTTGTTCTACACAGGTGAGAGCCACAAACTAGGTGAAACTCACGAAGGTTCGGCAACTACGGACTGGATGGAACAAGAGCAAGAACGTGGTATTACCATTACTTCAGCAGCTGTAACATGCTTCTGGAAAGGTATGGGCAACCAGTTCGAACAACACCGTATTAACGTTATTGACACCCCAGGACACGTTGACTTCACAATCGAAGTTGAGCGTTCTATGCGTGTTCTTGACGGTGCGTGTATGGTTTACTGTGCTGTAGGTGGTGTACAACCTCAGTCTGAAACTGTATGGCGTCAAGCGAACAAATATAAAGTGCCTCGTATTGCGTTCGTGAACAAAATGGACCGTACTGGTGCGAACTTCTTCCGTGCGGTTGAACAAATGAAAACTCGCTTGGGTGCTAACCCAGTGCCAATCGTTGTTCCAATCGGTGCTGAAGAAAACTTCCAAGGTGTTGTTGACCTTATCGAAATGAAAGCGATTATCTGGGATGAAGCATCTCAAGGTATGAAGTTCGAATATGGCGACATCCCAGCTGACCTAGTTGATACTGCTAATGAATGGCGTACAAACATGGTTGAAGCAGCTGCGGAAGCATCTGAAGAGCTTATGGACAAATACCTTGAAGAAGGTGATTTGACGAAAGAAGAAATCGTAGCTGGTTTACGTACGCGTACGCTTGCAAACGAAATTCAACCGATGATGTGTGGTTCGGCGTTCAAAAACAAAGGTGTTCAACGTATGTTGGACGCAGTAATTGAATTCCTTCCAGCGCCGACTGACGTTGAAGCAATCAAAGGTATCTTAGACGACAAAGACGAAACTGAAGGTTCTCGTGAAGCGTCTGACGATGCTCCGTTCTCTGCGCTTGCGTTCAAAATCATGAACGACAAATTCGTAGGTAACTTAACGTTCGTACGTGTTTATTCAGGTGTTCTGAAAGCGGGTAGCCCGGTTTATAACCCAGTAAAAATGAAACGTGAGCGTATCGGCCGTATCGTACAGATGCACGCAAATGACCGTCACGACATCGAAGAAATTCGTGCGGGCGACATCGCGGCATGTGTAGGTCTTAAAGATACAACGACTGGTGATACATTATGTGATGAAAACCACGTAATTACACTAGAGCGTATGGAATTCCCAGAGCCAGTAATTGCACTTGCAGTTGAGCCTAAAACTAAAGCTGACCAAGAAAAAATGTCAGTTGCTTTAGGTCGTTTGGCGAAAGAAGATCCATCGTTCCGCGTACGTACTGACGAAGAATCTGGTCAAACAATTATTGCTGGTATGGGTGAGCTTCACCTTGACATCATCGTTGACCGTATGAAACGTGAGTTCAACGTTGAAGCAAACATTGGTAAACCAATGGTTGCTTACCGTGAAACGATCAAAAAATCTGTTGAACAAGAAGGTAAATTCGTTCGTCAAACAGGTGGTAAAGGTAAATTTGGTCACGTATACGTACGTCTTGAGCCAATGGACCCTGAATCTGGTAAAGACTACGAGTTCGCTGAAGAAGTTGTCGGCGGTGTAGTACCGAAAGAATTCTTCGGTGCGGTTGACAAAGGTATCCAAGAACGTATGAAGAATGGTGTCCTTGCTGGTTACCCAGTAGTTGGCATCAAAGCGACATTGTTCGACGGTTCTTACCATGATGTCGACTCTGACGAATTATCGTTCAAAATGGCGGGTTCTTATGCCTTCCGTGACGGTTTCATGAAAGCAGATCCTGTTCTTCTTGAACCAATCATGAAAGTTGAAGTAGAAACTCCAGAAGACTACATGGGCGATATCATGGGTGACTTAAACCGTCGTCGTGGTATGGTTCAAGGTATGGACGATCTTCCTGGCGGTACTAAAGCAATCCGTGCTGAAGTTCCACTTTCTGAGATGTTTGGTTACGCAACTCACATGCGTTCTATGTCTCAAGGTCGTGCGACTTACTCTATGGAATTTGCTAAATATGCTGAAACTCCACGTAACGTGGCTGAAGGCATCATTGCTAAGTTCCAAGCTGGCGGCAAAAAAGGTGACGACGAGTAATCTTTCGATTACTATATTGCCTAACTAAATTTATAGTTAAAATCTAATACTCATGCAGGTTTACTGCATGAGTAATCTACAAAGGAAGATGAACATGGCTAAGGCTAAGTTTGAACGTAATAAGCCACACGTTAACGTGGGCACAATTGGTCACGTTGACCATGGTAAAACAACTTTAACAGCTGCGATTGCAACTGTATGTGCGAAAAAATTCGGTGGTGAAGCGAAAGACTACGCTGCAATCGACTCTGCACCAGAAGAAAAAGCACGTGGTATTACAATTAATACTTCACACGTAGAATACGATTCTCCAACTCGTCACTACGCTCACGTAGACTGCCCGGGCCACGCCGATTATGTTAAAAACATGATTACTGGTGCTGCTCAGATGGACGGTGCGATCCTTGTATGTGCTGCGACTGATGGTCCAATGCCACAAACTCGTGAACACATCCTGCTTTCTCGTCAGGTAGGTGTACCTTACATCGTTGTATTCTTGAACAAATGCGACCTTGTAGACGACGAAGAGCTTCTTGAACTGGTTGAAATGGAAGTTCGTGAACTTCTTTCTACTTACGACTTCCCAGGTGATGATACTCCTGTAATCCGTGGTTCTGCTCTTCTTGCACTTAATGGTGATGACAGCCAATACGGCGAGCCAGCAGTAGTTGCGCTTGTTGAAGCTCTTGACTCTTACATCCCAGAACCAGAACGTGCAATCGACCAAGCATTCCTGATGCCAATCGAAGACGTATTCTCAATTTCTGGCCGTGGTACAGTTGTAACTGGCCGTGTTGAAACTGGTATCATCAAAGTTGGTGAAGAAGTTGAAATCGTGGGTATCAAAGACACAGTTAAGACTACTGTAACTGGCGTTGAAATGTTCCGTAAACTTCTTGACGAAGGCCGTGCTGGTGAGAACTGTGGTATCTTGCTTCGTGGTACTAAACGTGAAGACGTACAACGTGGTCAAGTACTTGCTAAACCAGGTTCTATCAAACCGCACACTAAATTCGATGCAGAAGTATACGTACTTTCTAAAGACGAAGGTGGTCGTCACACTCCATTCCTGAATGGTTACCGTCCACAGTTCTACTTCCGTACAACTGACGTAACTGGCGCGATTTCTTTGAAAGAAGGCGTTGAAATGGTTATGCCTGGTGACAACGTAGAAATGTCAGTAGAACTAATTCACCCAATCGCAATGGACCCAGGTCTACGTTTTGCGATCCGTGAGGGTGGTCGTACAGTTGGTGCTGGTGTAGTTGCTAAAGTAACTGCATAATCGCTGATTGTGTGAAAAAAGCGTCCCTTTGGGACGCTTTTTTTATATCTGTAAATTCAACCTACTCATTTTCAAGCATATTTAAATTGTCTAACAATATATTTACAAGCTGTCCTTAAGTGATATTTCACTGACCTTATCTGCCCTTATGTGAAAAATTCAACGCAGTAATATAACTATAAGAATTTTAATAATTAGATTTCAGCTCTATATAGAACTGATGGGAGTAAGTGTATGAATGCTCAAGTGAAAATTACCAACCGTGCAGGTGCAAGTTTTCCGGTACGTCGTATGAGTTTTGATTTTGATCAGGTGTCAGAATACTGGATGAATGGTTCAGCAGGACTGACTCACTTTATGACTGCACTCTCTGCACTATTCCCGGCAGGCGAAAAATTCTTTATTGATTCTGTTCGCGCTGTACGTCAGCACCCACCAATTAAAGACAATGAAGCATTGCAAAAAGAAATTTCTGCCTTTATTGGTCAGGAAGCCATGCATACCCAGGAACATGTTGGCTTTAATGCCTCAGCGCAACGCCATGGCCATGACGTTGATACGCTAGATCATTATACTGACCGAGTCATTCAAACTGCACGCAAAATCTTTGCGGCAGTCGGTAAGCCAGTTGGTATTACCCAGGAAATGGTCGACCTCACTGCGACGACTGCACTAGAACATTTTACTGCGACCATTGCATCTCAGTTACTGACCAATCAGCATATTCAGGAACTGATGAAAGATGACACCATGAAAACCATGTGGCTCTGGCATGCAATTGAAGAGAATGAACATAAGGCCGTGGCCTATGATGTATTCGAAGGTGTTTTCGGTAAAGGTTTAAAATCTTATCTACTGCGTACCACTTCACTGGTTGCAGCGATGGTCACGCTATTCTTTGTACAAAGCTACTTCGTATTGCGTTTATTGAAAGAAGACCGTCAGTTAAGCCTTCAATCTTTGAAAGAAATTTATACTTATGGTTATAGCCCATCTAAAGGAATTATTACCGGTATGGGTAAAGAAATGTTGATGTACTTTAAACCTGGTTTTCATCCAAATGATCATGACACCCATAGCTTATTGCAAAGCTGGAAACAAAAACTGGGCCTTTAATTTGAAACTAGATTAAAAGACTGAAGAGCAACCTAAGTTGCTCTTTTTTTTGCTCGATTTTTTAAATAAAGTTTCTATAATGCGGAGGTTAATTCTAGATAAGATGAACGAAGATGATTCGTTTGATGCAAGCTGCGGATGTACCAGCCGTTGCCAAGATTGAAACCAAAGTACAATCCCATCCCTGGACCTTTAAACAATTTGAAGATGCTGTTACTGCTTATCAAAGCACTGTGATTGAACAGGCGGGGCAAGTCGTAGGGTTCTGCATCTTACAGCCGGTGCTGGATGAAGCCAATTTATTACTGATGGCAATTGATCCTGCGCAACAGGGCAAAGGTTTAGGTTATCAGTTGCTAGATGCCTCAATTGCATTATTGAAAAATAGTCCAGTACAAATCTTTCTGGAAGTACGGGAAAGCAATACTGCTGCAATTAAACTGTATGAAAAAACCGGTTTTCATCAGATTGATCTGCGCAAGAACTATTATCCGAATTCGAATGGCACTCGGGAACATGCCATTATTATGGTGAAGTCCTGTACTGATGATTTTGCCAGCCTGTTTAAATAATATTCCAGCTCTTATTTGACGACTAAATTACTTGATGATGGGATTATTCCATCCGCTAGGCAAGGTCGTCATCAAGGAGTTTCCCAGATGTTCAATCTCCACAGGGGTAAGGGTGCGGTTTAATCGGCGCCATTGCCCGTCAATCAATAATTCAAGTGGCAGGTATTGAGACTTGTAGTTCATTTTGGCTGAATGTGGCACCCAGTAGCCCAGATAAACAAACTGTAAGCCAAGTTTTTGAGTGTGCTCAATCTGTTTCAGAATCGCAAAGGCACCAAGGGAACGGCGGTTCTCATCAGGATCAAAGAAAGTATACACCGCTGAAACGCCATCATCGAGCAGGTCACAAGTCGATACACTGATGAGACGGTCATCTTTCCATAATTCCAGAAAGAAACTATCGGTACAGCTTTGCAGTAAAAACTTTTCGAACTGGTCACGGCTAGGTGGATACATATCACCATCTGCATGACGTTCATTAATATAACGTTCATAGAGGGCGTAATGTATATCTGTGGCCTGTTCAGGATGGGTAATTTTAACCGTCAAATCCTGATTACGTTTCCAGGCTTTTTTTTGCGAGCTGTTCATTTGGAATTCATGAACAGGAATACGTGAAGATAAACATTGACGGCACAGGTGGCATTCAGGCCGATAGACAAAATCACCACTACGACGGAAACCGGTACGAGAAAGCTCGGACAGCGTCACTACATCAATACGATGCGCTGGATCAAGAAAAACCATGCGCGCGGACTTGTTCGGCAGATAGCTACAATCATGCGGCGGCGTAATATAATACTGTAAATCGTTCAGCAGGGACTGTGGTTGATAAGAGTTCATAACAAGTGCCCTCTGTTATTTTCATTCACTTAATCGCGCAGACTGCGCTATTGTTTTACTTGAAAATACACCGTCTTGATACTTTTTCCAATTGATCGCAAGCTGTTTTATCACATCTTGTAACGATTTAAGATATGTGTGGCGAGAAATTGTACAGGCACCTAGACTCATCAAGTGATCATTCACCAATTGACAGTCAATCCAGGGCAACTGATTTTCTCTGCCAATCAGCATTAATGTATAGAAAGCCATTTTAGAAACATCGGTTTGGGTACTAAACATAGATTCACCGAAACAGCCCTTGCCGATAGTCACCCCATAGAGTCCACCTACTAGGCGATCTTCATCCCAAACCTCAATACTATAACCATAACCCGCATTAAACAGGTCGCAATAACCTTGAATGATCTCTTCACTAATCCAGGTCTCATCTGCATAAGCGCGAGGCAATGAGCAGGAACGGATGACTCTTTCAAAAGCATGATTCACCGTAATTTTATAATCCTGCTTTTTCATGCTTCGAAGCAGGGATTTACTGGGATGATAATCCTCTGGCCGAATAATGCAGCGAGGTTCCGGACTCCACCAGCAGATCGGATCACCTTCAGAGAACCAGGGGAAGAGACCATGGGTATAGGCCTCATACAAAGTAGAAGGGGAGAGGTCTGCACCGATACAAATCAGGCCTTCACCCTCAAGATCTGCTTCTTCAGGATTGGGGAAAATGTACTGTGAAGGAGGAAGAAGATGCATGCAGAACCCTGATCTTGAAATAGACTGTTTTTATCATACATAAAAAAACCGCCCATGATGGACGGTCTTTTTATTTTCGCTGCTTAGTCTAATTTACCCATTGCATCGAGATATTTTTCTGCATCCAGTGCCGCCATACAGCCTGAACCTGCAGAAGTAATCGCCTGACGGTAGATACTGTCTGCGATATCGCCTGCAGCGAATACACCCGGGATAGAGGTTTGGGTGGCATTCCCTGCGGTACCGCTTTGTACCTGAATATAACCATCACGCAGTTCTAGCTGGCCTTCGAACATAGTGCTATTTGGTTTATGACCAATAGCAACAAATAGACCTGATACTTCAACGTCCTGAGTTGAATCATCTTGAGTTGATTTTAAACGTACCGCAGTGACGCCAGTGGTATCACCCAACACTTCTTCTACCTGATGATTCCAGATAATGCTGATTTTGCCTTCTTTTTCTTTTTCAAAAAGATGGTCTTGCAGGATTTTTTCAGAACGCAACGTATCACGACGATGAACTAGGGTCACATGAGAAGCGATGTTAGAGAGATATAACGCTTCTTCAACAGCGGTATTACCACCGCCCACAACCATCACTTTTTGTTCTTTATAGAAGAAACCGTCACAGGTTGCACACGCGCTCACGCCTTGACCCATAAATGCAGCTTCTGATTCCAGACCCAAGTATTGCGCAGTTGCACCAGTACAAATGATCAGGGCATCACAAGTAAACTCTTCCATATCGCCTTTCAGGACGAATGGACGAACGTTAAGATTAACTTCATTGATATGATCATAGACAATTTCGGTACCGAAACGTTCTGCATGAGCCTGCATACGTTCCATTAAAGCTGGACCAGTCAGACCTTCAGGATCGCCAGGCCAGTTATCTACTTCAGTCGTTGTGGTTAATTGACCACCCAGTTGCAGACCTGCAATCAGGGTCGGTTTTAAGTTTGCACGCGCTGCATAGACTGCTGCGCTATAGCCAGCAGGGCCAGAACCTAAAATAATCAGTCGTGAGTGACGTGCGCTCATTCGCTGTATCCTTTTTTATTTAGAAATTTATTGAATTATACGTGAAACTGTATAACAGTGGTGTGAGATTAAAGTCGATATTATTGATCATCGAAATCGATTTGGGCTATATAGAAGAAGTACACAATAATGCATCTTTTTTGATGCAACAGGTGCATAATATGCATTTTATTGCGACGCTTTTTTTGAAGCATACCAGCAAAAGAATATTCATGAAGAATTGGTTACAGGACAGTATATGACAGCGGTGTCGAGTGCCTATGCACAGCGCTTAGTAATGACATTATTTTTAGTCTCATTTGGGATTTATCTGTTTCTTGCAACAGTGACCTATACACCATTTGATCCGGGGTGGATGCATATCTCTAGTGATACGCAGACAGTTTCAAATGCCAGTGGGGTTGCAGGGGCCTGGATTTCAGACCTGTTATTTGGCTTTCTCGGCTGGGCAAGCCTGCTGATCCCTGTGTATCTGTTTATGGAAGCAATCCAGGTCTGGTGGCCGCGCAGCTTCCTGAACCGTCCATTCCGCTATGCTGCCCAATTCTTCCTGTTATTGACTACATCGGCGTTGCTGTTCCTGTTCTGGCAAGTTCCAGCCGATACGCTGGATAATTCTTCAGGCGGGATCATTGGCTATGAACTGGGCCAAAGTCTTGAACAATTACTAACTGTCTATGGCGCAGCTTTTTTCTTGCTGGTGCTTTGGGTGGTTCTGTTTACCTTGGCATTTGGTGTGAAATGGAACAAGACCTGGAGCAGTCTCAAGGCAACACCTGCTTATCTGCAAGACCTATTCTACCGTAATGTGCCAGAAGGTATGTCTGATTTTGACCGTACCGCACCTGTAATGAAAAAAGAAGCGGTAAAAGCAGCTGCCAAAAAAGTGACAGTACCAGTCACTGCCGCACCTGAGCATGATCTGGTAGAAGTCGACCCTGTAGTTCGTGATCATGTCGCTGAACGCCTGTTTGAGGATTTTGCAGATAAAGAATCGCACCAGCCTCACCACTATGAAGAAGATATTTCTGAACCTGTACAGACATCAGCTTCAGAACCTGTTCAGGAACAAGCACCGCGAACAGTAGAGCCGGATCGTGTGGTGGCAACAGGGGAGGTGTGGCGTGCGTTACATTCCAATGAAGACCAGCGTCACAAGCAGGATATCGATGCTTTGCTTAAAGCTGCAGAAGAAGAGCAAGCTGATTTTTCTCCTGATGCATTTGCAGCTGCGTCAACGAATCACAATGCTCATGAAGTGACATCATCATCTACCGCCAAGAATAATCTGGACTGGGATGATGATGAAATTTTTGATGAGTTATTGGCCGCAGTCCCGCAAGGTAAAACCGCAACGGATGTGCATAGCCCGTTCAATTCAGCAGCAGCTGAAAAATCCCTCAGAATTGTAGAAGATGCTGGAACAATCAGCTCAACTGCGGCTGCTCCACTTATGGCTGCACATGCGATTAAAAATACCAGCCTGGAAGCGGACTTTGAGGATCTGGACGATTTACTGGTTGAAGCTGATGAACCAAAACCTGCACCTGTACGTGCATCAAGTTATGCCCAATCTTCTGCTTTTGTTCAGGCACCGATTCAGCGTGTAGAGACAGCAGCTCAAACCGCAGCGACCAATGCAGCAGTTCGGGAAGCATTGTCCAAAGAAGAATTTATTGAAGCTTGGCATGAAACTGCCGGTAAGCCTCAGGATGAAGACGAGTTTGACTTCGATGCGCCACTGACCGATGCCGCTGGTCGTCCAATGTCACGTGCCATGCAGGTCGCTGAGCGCCGTAAAGACCTGTCACCATTGCCGGGTCTGGAATTGCTGGATAAAGTCGATCCGAACAAAAAAGTGAATTTCACTGAAGAGCAATTATCCCGTTTATCAGAACTTCTGGAAATCAAGCTTCAGGAATTTAACGTTAAAGCCAAAGTGGTCGAGGCTCAGCCAGGCCCAGTCGTGACCCGTTTTGAACTGGACCTTGCGCCTGGTGTGAAAGCTTCCAAAGTCACTAATATTTCACGTGACTTGGCCCGTTCGATGTCAATGGCTTCAGTACGTGTAGTCGAAGTTATTCCAGGTAAGCCTTATATCGGCATTGAAGTTCCGAACAGTAGCCGTGAAATGGTGCGTTTGATTGAACTGGTACAGATTCCAAAATTCAATGATCCAGATGGCATTTTGTCGATGGCCATGGGTAAGGATATTTCGGGCAATCCGGTGATTACTGAACTGGGTAAAGCACCGCATATGCTGGTAGCAGGGACTACGGGTTCTGGTAAGTCGGTGGCGGTTAACTCGATGATTCTATCGATGCTATTGAAGTACACACCAGACCAGTTACGCCTGATCCTGATCGATCCGAAACAGCTTGAATTGGCCAACTATAACGATATTCCACACCTGTTAACCCCAGTTGTGACCGATATGAAAGATGCAGTCAGTGCCTTGAACTGGTGTGTGAATGAAATGGAACGTCGTTACAAACTGATGTCTTTCCTGAAAATTCGTAAGCTCAGCGACTATAACCGTAAGGTAGAAGAGGCGCTTGCCAATGGTGAAGAGCTATTTGATCCAACCTGGAAAGCGAGTGAATCAGTCGCAGGGGAACGTGCACCGCGCTTAACGCCATTGCCATCGATTGTGATTGTTGCCGATGAGTTCGCGGATATGATCATGCAGGTCGGTAAGAAAGCTGAAGAGATGATTACCCGTCTGGCACAAAAATCCCGTGCTGCCGGTATTCACCTGTTACTGGCAACTCAGCGTCCCTCAGTAGATGTGATCACTGGTCTGATTAAGGCGAATATTCCGACACGTGTCGCACTTCGTGTGAACTCGAAAATCGACTCACGTACCATTCTCGATGCAGGTGGTGCAGAAGATCTGCTCGGTCATGGTGATATGCTGTTCCTTGGCCCGGGTAAAATTGAGCCGGAGCGCGTACACGGTGCCTTTATTGCCGATGATGAAGTGAACCGGATCTGTGATGCATGGCGTGAGCGTGGTGCGCCTAACTATGTGGATGAGATCCTGACTCCATTTGATGAAGAACCGTCTAGTCGCGGCTTTGAGGATGGTGGAGATGGTGGATCTGATCGAGATGCGCTGTATGATCAGTGTGTGGCTTTTGTTTTGGAAACCCGCAAAGCATCAACTTCATCTTTGCAGCGTAAGTTCAGTCTGGGTTATAACCGTGCTGCACGGATCATTGACCAGATGGAAGAAAATGGTATTGTCAGCTCAATGGGTGCCAATGGGAAGCGTGAGATCTTGGTTTAAATCCAGAATCTCTAGCGATTAAAAAAGCCTGCTTTAAGCAGGCTTTTTTATGCATTACAACTTATGCAAATTTTTCTAATACTGCGAGGAACTCGGCACTTTGACGCGGATAAGTGGCAATCACGTCATGAATGCGCTGTCCTTCCGGATTGGTGGCGTTAAGATCGCGGCCATCTGCGACAAATTTGGTTAGCAGGCGCTCATAGTCAAAAGGACGCATATGCTTGAATGCATGATAAAGCACATGAAAATCTGCATTGACGCCTGCAGGAGGAAGCTGATTCAGGTAGGCATATACACGCTCATCTGACCATTCTTCGTTAAAGGTCGCTGGTTGAGATAATGCCATCGCAATCTCCTTGATGTAATTCTTCGGCATGAAAAAAGGCAAAATATGAGTTCGCAAGAGGCAAAGTCTTATCATGCACTTTGTCTATTCGAAGTATCACTTCACGTTTTGAGATGAGGTAAAAAAAATACTAATTACTATCAAGTCTACGCGAAGCCAAGCTTCTGGTCTTGCGTCTCAACAAAGCGGCGCTTTGTTGAGGCTCATATTTTGCCTTGAATCAATTTACTTGACTAATCAAAATTCAGATTATCGCTCTTCAGGTAAATTGATATTCATTTCAAGCATTTCAATGTTTGCTTCAGAACGTACCTGCATCTGAATGTGCTGTTCATCAACCCCGCGGACGTAGCGATTGACCACTTGCATGATCTCTGTCTTCATCTGGTCAATTTTATCCTGACTCAAACGGCGCCCCAAACCCTGTTCAGAAGCAACAATGACTTTCAAACGGTCTTTCGCGGTTTGTGCGCTTGATGGTTTATCCTCGCTACTAAAAAGTTTACTCCAGAATCCAGCCATGTTTACGCTCCAAATAATCGTGCTAACCAGCCCTTAGGTTTTACTTCGATATGACGGTAAGGGCGCTCTTCACCCAGGAAACGTGCTACAAGGTCATCATAAGCCTGACCTGCGGCAGATTCGGTAAAGTGAATCACTGGTTTACCTTCATTCGATGCCTGTAGAACGCTTGGACACTCAGGAATAACACCTAAGGTTGGAACACGTAAAATATCTTTAGAAATATCGTCAATCGTTAACATTTCCTGTTTATCGGCACGTTCCGGATTGAAACGGGTAATACACAGGTGTTTACGGATGCGACCTTCGTTTTGTTCTACTTTTTTAGTTTTACTATCTAACATGCCAATGATGCGGTCAGAGTCACGTACTGAAGAAATTTCAGGGTTAGTCACAATGATAGCTTCATCTGCATGGTACATGGCTAAAATGGCACCACGTTCAATACCTGCAGGTGAGTCACACACGATATAATCAAATTCCTGTGAAAGCTCATCCATTACACGTTCTACGCCTTCATCAGTTAAAGCATCTTTATCACGTGTTTGTGAAGCAGGTAAAATATATAAATTTTCAATATCTTTATCGCGAATCAGTGCTTGTTGTAATCGTGCTTCGTTATTGAGAACATTTACAAAATCATATACTACACGGCGTTCACAGCCCATAATCAAATCAAGGTTACGCAAGCCTACATCAAAATCGATTACCACAGTTTTGTGGCCACGTAGGGCTAAACCTGTTGCAAAAGATGCACTTGTTGTAGTCTTACCTACGCCACCTTTGCCTGATGTTACGACAACAATTTTCGCCACCGAATCCACTCCTGTTATGGTTCAAATCCCCTATAAAATGGGGTTTTTGGTGTTTATTTATACATTAAAATTGTAGAGCTTCAAATACAAGCTCTTGTTGATCATTCAAGTAAATATGCACGGGTTTTTTCACAACATTCGGTGGAATGTCGTCGGCCACACAGTAAGTACCTGCAATAGAAATCAGTTCGGCTTCCAGCGCATGGCAGAAAATACGCGCTGCAGTATTGCCACCCGCACCTGCAATCACACGGCCACGCGCGCTGCCATAAATATGGATATTGCCTGAGGCAATCACTTCTGAACCACTGTTAATTCCGGCCGTAATAATAATGTCACCCTGATTCTGCACAATGCATTGGCCGGTGCGCAGAATTTCATCGTGATAAGAGGTCACATGCGCAACAATCGGTGCTGCATCAGCTTTTTCATCGTCAGCAGTAGATTCAGGTTTGACTTCCACGACCTGTTCTTTGGTCGCCTTAATTTCCTGCAACTGACGGTCAGGTGGCAGAACAGGGAACTGAATTGCACGAGCCTGATCACCTAGAATCCCTTCAGTCACTGCCATAGGTTGAACTTCGAGATCAATCAGTAACTGGATCAGGGCAATCAGTTCCTGGTCGACTGAACTTTCAATTACCGCCAATGTGCCTGGCGGAAAAGCCGCTTGTAATTTTGGTTTCAGTTGCTGGCGGATTGCATCATGATCATTGGTATCGAGGCTAATGCGTAGCGCATTGACCATTCTGCCTTTTATCCGTATGTCAGCCATAATTTTTCCTTAATACTTCTGACTTGCTGTTTTATGTCGAAGCAATGTTGTAAATAGTGCAAATCCTAGAACAAATTTCGTTAATTCTCTAGCGATCCAAGTTATTTTTTTTATACGAATAGAATCAGCTTATCTTAGCCGAGTCTGCAAATGAAAACTCATCTATCTATTGAGCCCTGATTTTGTTCGTGTTCTTCTAAAATCTGTTGCCACTGTTTTACTTTGACCTGTTTTTGAATGGCTTCAAGTGTTTCAAAAACAGCCGATTCGACTAATTTATCAATATGTGGATTATGTTCAATCTGAATCTGGCTAATCTTATCTGAAATCATGGCAAAAGTCGGGTTTTCTTGTGATCCGCTATGTGTAAAAGGATCAATCAGGCCTTGGGTGATATTTTCTCCCAGACGTTGACCAATACTCTGGATCTGGCGCTCCAGCCGTCCACCCACAATGGGAATCAGACGCAGAAGCTGAGTGAGTTCAGGTGTATCTTCAATGGCCTGATTGACGACTTGCCCGACATTTTTTGAAATCATGAAGCGCTGTGCCTGTAATTCCTTGCCCAAAGACTCTTGCAAGATATCTGCCAAAGCAATAGCCAGTAATTTACGGTGATGTTCCACCAAATCATCAATTAATTGTTTATGTGATGTGCTGGTGCTGAGTTCACGTTTAATGCCATCCAGTACCGTCAATACTACACGGCTCGAAAGTTCTTCCATCAGCAGGTTATAGTAGAAATTACCCCGTCTATACCAGCTTGCCGGTATGACTTTGTATCCATGGCTATGCAGGTTGTAGCCAATCGCGACTGCACGTAACAGACGCAGAAAACGTAGCTGTGGGATGATGGATAAAATTTCATACCAGTGCACAAAGGGAAAGAACCACCAGCGGGCATGGTGGCGCATAACAATGGCAATGAACCAGCGAACGATGAGTTCAATAATCAGGAAGGTGGTAAACCATCCCTCGGTAATCATTACCCAGGGACGTAATTCACTTTTATAAAACTGCAAGACATCAGGCAAGCGAATGAAGTCAAACAACCAGTGCCCAAAATCGCTCATCAGAATGGCATTGGCACAGAGACAGAACAAATTGATGATGATGACAACCATCATGAAAATGTCATAAATCAGTGCAATTTTCCAGCCCCAGGTGCCTTTGCGAATAAACTTAAATGAGCTGGACACGAGGTCCGGGTTGTCGTTCTTCATAGTCTCTCTGGCAAATGTCAGGCAGAAGCGGAAATCAGGTTCTGCTGCATTTGCTCAATTAATTGGTCTTTTTCAGTCCAGATTTGGTCTACCCATTGCTGGAAACGCGCACGGTAATCTGCATCATCTTCATAATTGCCGCCGAGTACCCAGTCTGGAATGTCAATTTTTCTCAAGTTCACGGCAATACGCGGGACTTCGCCTAACCAGAATTCCCCATAACCTGGCACACCGTCAGGATAAACAATAGTCATATCCACCAGTGCATCAATTTTGTCCCCCAGAATGTTCAGTGCCAGCGCGAGACCGCCCGCCTTAGGCTTCAACAAATGCTTATAAGGCGATTTTTGCTGTTCATGCTTTTCTGGGGTAAAACGTGTACCTTCCAGATAATTCAGCAAGGTAAATGGCTGGCTAACCAGTTGTTCACATGCCTTACGTGCTTCTTCCATATCCCGATATTTCAGGGAAGGGTTTTTGGCAATCTGTTCCTTGCTATGCCTTTTCATCATCGGGAAGCCCAGAATTTTAAAGGCTTGACCTACAAATGGAATAAAAATTAGTTCCCATTTTGTAAAAAAGCGGGTGAGAGGCATGCGCGTTAAACCGAAATATTGGTTTACCGTGGTATCCACCCAGCTCTGATGATTACAGGTCATTAAATAACGCCCCTGCATGTTCAGATCCAGAGATTCGTCAATACTGATTTGCCATTCGGTATTTTTCAGGACATTGTCAATCAGCCAGTTATTTACGCCCAACCAGCTATTGGTAATCTTGATATTAGTTTCATCAATCTTGGAAGATTTCTTAAAAAGTTTGGTCAGCCCCAAAGCCATTACGAATGGTCCATGAAAAAAAGTACTGCCAGTCATGACAGATGTCACCGTGAGGCCACGGGTAAGTTTTTTTAAAGTCGTTTGTTGCTTGCTTTTAGATGACATATAAAAACAGTCCCAGAGAATAATCGTCTAAATTTCATCACATTTTGAACAATATAGAGGGAGTTGAGCGAATAGAAAAGTCCGATCGTTAAACTATGAAGAAACTATGATGAAATTCAGGAAATTGGTTACACATAAACATTATAAAATATTACTAAAAGATTTATTATTAACAAAAATTCAATGGTTATCCCATTATTTTTAAATCATTATCTGACCTAAGATACAAATTACACTACAAAGGAGGCATGCAATGCGTGCACTATTAATTTCAGCAGCTGTAGCAGGGGCAGTAGCACTTACAGGTTGTCAAACTACTGGCAATAACCTGGGTGGTGTTGAGTACGACAAAACAGCTTTGGGTACAGTAATTGGTGCTGCTGCAGGTTATGGTATTTCTAAAAGTAATGCCAATACTAGCCGTCAAAACAACCGTGCAGCTGCAATTGGTGCAGTACTTGGTGGTGCAGCGGGTGTTTACCTTGACAATAAAGAGAAAAAATTACGTCAAGCGACTGCGGGTACTGGTGTAGATGTAAACCGTAATCCAGACGGTTCAATCAACTTGGTAATGCCTGGTGCGATTACATTTGACACTAACAAGTCAAACATCAAACCAAACTTCTATGCAACATTGAATAAAGTTGCCCAAGTTCTGACTGAAGACAGCCAAAGCGGTATCTTGGTAACTGGTTATACAGACAGCACTGGTAATGACTCAATCAACATTCCATTGTCTCAAGCACGTGCACAATCTGTTGCGAACTACCTTGCTGGTCAAGGCGTAGCACGTACTCGTATCAATGCACAAGGTCTTGGTTCAGCGAACCCGATCGCAGATAACTCAACTGCGGCTGGTAAAGAACAAAACCGTCGTGTTGAAATCGCAGTATATGCCGTTCAGTAATCACTGATTTTGCAGAAAAACCACCTTCGGGTGGTTTTTTTATGTCTGAAAGATGACGCAGGAAAATGAATTTTCAATTAGGCATCTGGGCATGAGATGACTATAATCGGAGCCGAATCTAGAAGAGGAAGCCATATGTCACTCGCCAGTCAGTTAAATGACAAGCAACTTGAAGCCATGAAATATACTCAAGGACCCTTGTTAGTACTTGCCGGAGCGGGTTCAGGCAAGACCTCGGTAATTACAAGAAAAATCGCGTATTTGGTCAAGCATTGTGGTATTCCGGCCCACCGGATCACGGCAATGACCTTTACCAACAAGGCAGCACGTGAAATGAAAGAGCGTGTCACCAAATTGCTGACCCGAGAAGAAGCCAAAGGCCTTTCAGTCTCGACCTTCCATACTTTTGGTCTAAATTTATTACGTTTAGAGCTCAAACACACACCGCTAAAAAATAATTTCTCGATTCTGGATGCCGATGACTGTAAGCGGATTCTGATGGATCTGATGCATCGCGATAATCTTTCAGGTGCTGAAAGCAAAGAACTCATTGCTAAAGCCATGAAGATGATTTCAGACTGGAAAAACGACCTGATTCCACCAGAACAGGCTCACACGACTTGTGAAACCCCGGAAGATGTTCAGTTCGCACATTTATATCAATTGTATGAGCGTAATCTGCGTGCCTATAACGCCGTAGACTTTGATGACCTGATTGTGATGCCAACGCGTCTGCTACAAGAAAATGCCGAAGTCCGGGATAAATGGCAGAACCGCGTGCGTTACCTGTTGGTGGACGAATATCAGGATACCAATACGGCACAGTATATTCTGGTGAAATTACTGGTTGGGGTCATGGGACAGTTCACCGCTGTAGGGGATGATGATCAGTCGATTTATGCCTGGCGTGGTGCCAAGCCAGAAAATATGGCACTGTTACAACAGGATTTCCCGAATCTAAAAGTGATCAAGCTGGAACAGAACTATCGTTCCACCAGTCGTATTCTGAAAGCTGCCAATACCGTGATTGGCAACAACCCGCATATCTTTGATAAAAAGCTCTGGTCAGATAAAGGTCACGGTGAAGTGATTCGGGTCATCACTTGTCGTAATGATGATGATGAAGCAGAACGCGTAGTGAAAGACCTGATCACGCATAAGCTGATGAATGGTAAAAACTGGAAAGATTACGCGATTCTGTATCGTGGTAATTTCCAGGCACGTATTCTGGAAACTCAGCTGCGCCAGATGCAGATTCCTTACAAGCTCTCTGGCGGTCAGTCTTTCTTTGCGCGTGCAGAGATCAAGGACATTATGAGTTACCTGCGTCTGATCATTAACCCGGAAGATGACAGCGCTTTCCTGCGGATTATTAACACACCGAAACGTGCCATTGGCCCGGTGACGCTGGAAAAACTCGGTCTGTTTGCCCAGGAAAATAATCTGTCTCTACTGTCAGCAGCAGGCGATCAACGTCTGACCATGGTGATCCCAAAGAAAGCGACCACACAACTGGCAGAATTTTCAGATTTCATCAATAACTTTACCCGCAACTTGCTGGAAGATGATGAGCCCGTACCGATTATCCGCCAGATGATGGTTGAAGCAGGCTATATTGACTATATCAAGGAATCCGCAGCGACGCCGGCACAGGAAAAAACCAAACTCGATAATATTGAAGTGCTGTATAGCAGTATTCAGAGTCTGATCAATCGTGCAGAAGATGTCGATGAAAAGAATATCGAAAGTGTCATCCGTAAGATGGTGCTTCTCGATATGCTGGAACAGCAGCAGGAAGAAGAAGATACCGATAAGGTTAACCTTCTGACCTTGCATGCATCCAAAGGTCTGGAATTTCCTTATGTCTACTTAATCGGACTGGAAGAAGAAATTTTGCCACATAAGAACTCGATTGCTGCCGAAACAGTCGAGGAAGAACGTCGTTTAATGTACGTGGGGATTACCCGTGCGCGTCAGGGCTTGACTATTACCTTAGCGGAACAGCGTAAGGCGGGTGGACAGATGAAACAGATGACCCCAAGCCGCTTCCTGGATGAGCTGCCAGAAGATGAACTGGAATGGTTAGGTCGCAAGAAAAAACTTGCAGGCAATATTGATCCAAAACAGCAGGCTCAGCATTACTTAGACAACTTACGCGCCTTGATTAAACGGTAAAAGTAACAGAACACTACGATTTTGATTCTTTAAATTTTTTGATATTAAACAACAGGAATAAATACATGAAAGTTCAGGTGAAAGTCCTTGATTCACGTCTGGGTCAGAAATGGCCATTGCCGACTTATGCAACGACTGGCTCAGCAGGACTCGATCTTCGTGCATGTGTCAACGAAACGACTGTGATTGAACCGGGTCAAACAGTTTTAGTAAAAACTGGTTTGGCAATTTATATTGAAGATCCAGCATTTGCTGGTTTGATCTTGCCACGTTCTGGTTTAGGTCATAAACACGGGATCGTTTTAGGTAACCTGGTGGGTCTGATCGATTCAGATTACCAAGGCGAGCTGATGGTTTCTGTATGGAACCGCAGTCAGACGGCATTTAGCCTGGAACCTGGTGAGCGTTTAGCCCAATATGTATTAGTCCCTGTGGTACAGGCCGAATTTGATCTGGTGAATGAGTTTGAAGCAACCGAGCGTGGCGCGGGCGGTTTCGGTCATACTGGTAAAAACTAAAATTAAAGGATGACTTAACTTGGATGTTTTGAGTTAAGTCATCTTTTTTTAGAGTTTTAATCATAAAAATAATAAAAAAATGACAGAGCTATTTAATAAACTTTATTCTTGAATTTTATTTCAATGAAAAATATTTAAATAAATTTTTAGTATCATTTAAATAGAAAAATAAAATCATTCAGAATTTAAGAAAATAGATGATAAATAATGCAAGAAGTCATTTTTAGTCAGGTTTATTTATTTTACTAGTTATACAAATTAAATACATAAAAGATTAATAATTATACTTTTATAATTGATTGTCACATTCAATTCATATAAAAATACAGAGTCTTAAAACAAAAACAAATGTTTAAAGTCATGATGATTGCTTAATCATTATTTTATCTCCTTATATTCAATAGTGAAAAGAACAGTTTATGGGATCCATGAATCAACCCTTTCCGGCTCACATTTTTCGTGCCTACGATATCCGAGGTAAAGTCAGTTTACTCAGTACAGGTGTGATTGATGCTATTGCGCATGGTCTGGCTCAGCAATATCAAGCTGCGGGACAGACTCGGGTTGCGATTGGCTATGATGCCCGAATCAGCAGTCCGGCTTTTGCTGAAACCATTCGCCGTATTTTTCAAGACTATGCTATTGAAGCCGTCATTATCGGCTGTTGTTCCAGTCCGATGCTGTACTACACAGCGCGTCAGTTTGATGGTAATGGTGTGATGGTCACGGCCAGCCATAATTCTAAAGAAGATAATGGAATTAAATGGATTATTGCAGGGGAGCCGCCTTGTCCCGAGATGATTCAGCAGGTCGCACAAAAAGCAAAACTTCATGTAAATAGTTCTTTATCGTGTCTGAATGATTTGCCTCACCAAATTATTCCCGAATTTTGTCTGCAATATCAGCAGGAAATGCTTGAAGATATTCAGCTGAAGCGCCCATTTAAAGTGGTGCTGGACGGTCTGAACGGTTCGGCAGGACGTTGTGCCAACTTGGTGCTGCAAAAACTAGGTTGTGAAGTTACCGCCTTACGTTGTGAAGCCAATGGGCATTTTCCTGATCATGCGCCTGATCCTTCTCAGGAAGCACATTTACAAACCTTGCGTCAGGTTGTCATGCAACAGCAGGCGGATCTGGGTATTGCCCTAGATGGTGATGGGGACCGGTTGGTACTGGTGGATGAGCAGGGTGTCATTATTAGTGCTGATCAGCTTCTCTGTTTATTCGCAGAAATTTGTATGACTGGCACAAAAGCATGTCAGTTTGTTTATGACGTTAAATGTTCAACCCTGATTCGCGATACAGTTCAACGCCTGGGCGGAAAACCGGTGATGATTCGTACTGGTAGCTCATTCCTGCGTAAATATCTGGCGCAATCCCAGCATCAGGCCATTTTTGGTGGTGAATATGCCGGGCATTATGTTTTTAATGACGCACGTGGCTGGGGTTATGATGACGGTCTTTATGCGGCGCTCCGGGTCATGGAATATCTGGACCAGAAAGGTATGACTTTAAGTGAAGCCTTGCGTGCTTATCCAAAACGTCACGGAACTGAAGACTTATATATTTCCACTCATCAGGTGCAGCCTGTTGAGCTTTTAAACTTTGTTGAGCAGCAATCTACGCAATTAAATGCACAAATCAGTAAAATTGACGGGATACGTCTTGATTTTGATGATGGTTTTGGCATCATTCGAGCATCCAATACGGGTGAATATTTCACGGTGCGCTTTGATGCCAATGATGCACAAGGCCTGAATGAAATTCGACATCTGTTTGTATCCATGTTGCGTGACCGTTATCCACAGATCGCTCAAGACATTTTAGATGCTCAATAAGGAGAGGCGAATGCCAAATCAGCATACAGGCATCGACAAAGCACAAATTTTGACTGAAGCTTTGCCGTATATCCAACGCTTTGCGGGTAAAACCCTAGTGGTTAAATACGGTGGCAACGCGATGACGGATCCTGAGCTAGAAAGCTCTTTTGCACGTGACATCGTTTTATTAAAAACAGTCGGTTTAAATCCGATTGTGGTACACGGCGGTGGTCCACAAGTCGATTCTATGCTGAAACAGCTAGGTCGTGAATCTGACCGTATTGATGGTATGCGCGTGACAGATCCGGCAACCATGGAAGTGGTCGAGATGGTTCTGGGCGGTAGCGTAAACAAATCAATTGTGAACCTGATCAACAAACATGGTGGCCGTGCAATTGGTCTAACCGGTAAAGATGGCAACTTGCTGCGTGCCAAAAAGCTATTAATGGAAAAGACGGCTGAAGACGGTTCAATCCAAAAAGTAGACCTGGGTATGGTCGGCGAAGTCGTTGGGGTGAAAACTGATGTACTGGAAATGTTTACCAACAGTGATTTCATTCCAGTGATTGCACCACTCGGTGTCGATGAAGAAGGCAATACCTATAATATCAATGCGGATCTAGTCGCGGGTAAAGTGGCAGAAGCATTAGGGGCAGAAAAGCTGATTCTTCTGACCAATATTACCGGTGTGCTCGACGAAAATAAAAATCTGCTGACCGGTTTAACGACTCAGGAAGTTGATCGTCTGATCGAAACAGGTGTGATCTATGGCGGCATGATTCCTAAAGTCGGCTGTGCGCTTGACGCAGTAAAAGGCGGCGTGATCAGTGCACATATCGTGGATGGTCGTGTACCACATGCGAGCTTGTTAGAAATCTTTACTGATCATGGTGTAGGAACTTTAATTACCAATCGTTCTAATCCACATCGTCCATAAAGATAAATTGAATATCAAAGAGTCTCACTTGAGGCTCTTTTTTATTTCTTTTATTTTAAGATTTTGATCACTAGAAATATGAAAGTTAAATCTAAAGTATTTATTTTTAAGCTAAGTTTTGAAGCTTAAACTCCTTTTGCTAAATTAAATATAAAAAAATAGTTTATTAGCATTTTTAGCGCATAGCATTGCAATGATCGAGATTTGAAAAGGTTCAGCCTGTGATGCACAATAACCTTAAGAACACTCTGTGACCTGAATGAAGATTATGTGCCAGCTACTTGGAATGAATTGTGCGACACCAACAGATATTACCTTTTCATTTCGAGGTTTTTCTCAGCGGGCGGGGATTACCTCAGATCATTCTGATGGTTTTGGGGTTGCTTTCTTTGAGGATAAGGCCTGCCGATTATTCGTTGATAATCAGTCTGCTGTTGAGTCACCGATTGCAGAACTAGTGCGCAATTATCCAATCAAATCCCGTAATGTAATTGCACATATCCGTAAGGCGACGCAAGGCAAAATTAATCTGGAAAATTCGCATCCGTTTAGTCGTGAATTATGGGGACGACAATGGATCTTTGCCCATAATGGTGATTTAAAAGATTTTTTACCTGAGCTTTCTGGACGTTTTACGCCAGTCGGTAACACTGACAGTGAGCGCGCTTTCTGTTATTTGCTGGATCAGCTGGTGAAACATTTTGGTTATGATGAACCGAAGCTGGATCAGGTTTTTGATTTGTTGGCCGAGATTTCTCCATCCATTGCAGAGCATGGCACTTTTAATTTCTGTCTGTCCAATGGTCAGGCTTTATTTACCTATGCAACGACTAAACTGCATTGGCTGGTTCGTGAATATCCATTTAAGCCAGCCCAACTGATTGATATCGAAGTTGAAGTTGATTTTAGCCAAGTCACCACGCCTGAAGATCGAGTCGCTGTGATTACCACAGAGCCGCTGACACAGAATGAAGAATGGACTGCATTTCAGGAAGGTGAAATGATTTTGTTCAGAGATGGAGCCAAATATCGTTCCCAATTGACACATGTCGCCCGTCTGGAAAGAGAACGTTTGGATCCTTCGCTTAAAAGAGTGACTAAAGCAGATTTATATTAAATCTGGTTAAAATTCGATATTAAAAAACAGGACATCGCTCCTGTTTTTTTGAATTTGATATTTATTTTATAGTGAAATCATTAAAATAAATAAACCATGAAATATAAAATCGATCAAAAAATACTTTATTCTTATGGTCGGGTTTAAATATAATTGACTGGATAAACAATGATTTACATTAATTAAGTAGAAAATAAACTGAAAACCAACCGATTTACTTCATTTTTATTTAAATCAATTAGATATATGATCTTTTTCAAGCGATAAATCATTAATATCAATAGGTGGTCGTAATGAAAATGAAATGGGTTCCAGATTATAATACTGGTATCGATGTGATTGACGATCAGCACAAACGAATTCTCGATTATATCAATGAGATTGATGGAATTGATGCCAATACCGATCGTGCTCGTATTAAACAGATTCTAGAAAATATTATTGATTATACCCAGTCTCATTTTACCTTTGAAGAATCACTTCAGGAAGAAGCGGGTTATAAATATCGTGTGCCACATAAACGTGTGCATGACCTGTTTATTAAAAAGATTGAATCTTATCGTGACCGTTTTGAATTGGGACAATCTATTGAAGCGGAATTACATGAAGTATTATCTAAATGGCTGATCAATCATATTCAGCACGATGACGCGGATTATGTCGGTGCGGTAAAAGAAAATATGATGGGAATCATTAAAGATAAAGAAAAGAAAAAGGGTAAAAACTGGTTTGCCCGTTTCTTCTCATAACTCGATTGTTGTTAAAATAAAGATAAATCGGGAAAATAAAAAATAAAGCTTAATAATAAATTTGCGCAGCAAATCACGGGCATGGTGGTTTGCTTTTTTGTTTTTGATTTTCATCGCCTCACAAGGCAAAATAGCGCTAGATTTTTATAGGAATACATCATGCAGGACAATGCTATGTCAAAATGGTTATCGCCTCTGATGGCTTTCTGTTTATCCTTTCTTATTATTGCGACACTCGCACCGATAACAGGTATTCAGATTGACCGTCAGCTTGATTTCTGGATGTTGTGGTTAGCGACCATGCTAATACTGGCCCTTCCAGTCTGTTATCTGGAAATTGCTCTGGCGAAACGCTCAAAAACCACTGCATTACAGGCATTGTCGAGCCTTACCCGTGAAGCTGATAGTTCTCAGCGCTGGCGGATCGTCGGCTGGCTGGCGGTTGTATTTATCCCATTCCTTGCGGGTGCGATGCTCAATCATGCTTCTAATGTGATTGCAGTGGCCAATCTCGATGTTCAGCAGCCAGTGATTTTTGCGGTGCTGGCAATTGCTGCATTTGTCTTATCGCTGGTGCCACGTTTAATTCTGGTTGGGATTACCACGATCGGCGTACTTGCATCTTTGATCATGGCGAATGTGATGGGAACTGAATTACCGGCTTGGCAGGTAACACCCATCCAATTCGTAGAGTGGGGCAATGCCACTGTATTGGCTTTGGTGGCGAGTGGTCTAGGTATGGGGCTGTATTGGCAATCAAGTCTGGCTGTCGTAAAACAGCAGGATGTTGCGACTAAAACAGCCTTACCGATTTGGGTGGCGCAGCTATTAGCGATCATCGCCTTTGGTTTCTTTGCAGTAAAAGCTGAAATCCCTGCATTTGCTTTAATCGCAGCCATTGTCGCAGCCGCTGCTTTGCTTATGCAAATGGCACGTGAGCAATTACAGCAACGTCAAATGAATATCATCATTCAGTGGGCGATTGTGATCGCTGCCACCTTGGTCTGGTTAATTCCAAATGTTGCTCCAATTTTCAATAATCTGCTGATTCTTTGGGGACTGGTGATCAGTCTGATTTATGCCTTGTTTGCTGGCTGGATTATGAAAATCAGTCATTTGCGTAAATCGATGAACTTCAGTTCAGAAGCGGTGTATAACATCTGGCGTATCGCAGTGCGTATCGTCTTGCCAGTTTCAATTATTCTGGCGATTGTTGCTGTACTAGGACAATTTTTCTGATGACTGAGGCAATGATCTGGGTGGCCTATGCTACCCCGGAACAACAGTTTCATATTGCCGTACCTTTCCAGCCCGGCATGACCGCATTGGATGCAATCGAGCAAAGCGGAATCCGTGCACAGGTAGAATTAACTGAACCTCTGAGTCTGGGGATTTTTGGCGTTAAGCTACAGGATCATACCCAGCCATTGGCAGCAGGGGATCGGGTAGAGATTTATCGTGCTTTAACCATTAATCCCAAGGATATTCGCCGTAAACGCGCTGAGAAGAATCCGGTGGGCCGTTATGCCAAAGGTAACCGTTTCAAGCAAAATAAACGTTCTGATTAGTGGAATGTGGCTTTATTGAACAGATGGTCTGATTATTTGATAAATCAATCTATTTAATTAAAAAAACCCCTGATCATACAGGGGTTTTTTTATGCAAAAGCGATTATAGTGGTGGGGCATTTAAGATCGCTTCTTTGGAACCTGGTAGACCTGGTTGAGATTCTGGAATGGTTTCCAGACCTTCAATACGCTCTACGATACCAGACTGATTAAAGTAAATTTTTAGATGCTGGCCTTGGGCTGCTGGGATCTTGGCTTTTTTAGCATAGGTTCCTGGGGTATAGTTGTAGATGTAGTCCCAGCGTAGCGGATTGAGCGGATCAGATACTGTTGGACTACCGAGCAGGAAACGCACCTGTTGGTGGCTCATTCCTACCTGAATTTTAGAGGCTTGTGCTTGAGTTAAAGGTGTTCCTTGAGGAATATCAACTTTGTACACACCTAATGTCGAACAGCCGACAAGCAATGAAGTGACGAATAACGTCAGCATGATTTTTTGCATTTTGCTACACTATCCCAAATTAATTATGATGCATTTGATCCAAGGATAGATCATACTGCATCTAAACTTTGTTGCCTATTCCAACTTTGATTTTGTTGAGAGACCTTTTTACATGCCTATTTCAAACCAAGATTTACGAAAAGCTGGACTGAAAGTTACCCTTCCACGAATTAAAATATTAGAACTATTAGAAAACTCTAGACGGCATCACCTTAGCGCTGAAGACATTTATAAGACTTTACTCGAACAAGGGGAAGACGTGGGTCTTGCAACTGTGTATCGTGTGTTAACACAATTTGAGGCAGCAGGGATTATCGAGCGTCATAATTTTGAAAATAATCATTCAGTTTTTGAAATTATGCAGGAAGATCACCATGATCACTTGGTTTGTCAAAATTGCAACAAAGTCGTTGAATTTACAAATGATGTGATTGAACATGAACAGCACGAAGTTGCGAAGAAATTTGGTTTTGCATTGACTGGACATTCACTTAATCTTTACGGTTATTGTGACGCGCCTGAATGTCAGGAAGCTTACCGTAAGAAATAATTCGACTTTAGGTTGAAACAAAAACAGGCTTTATTAAAAGCCTGTTTTTTTTGCTTTGAAAATGATCAGGTTTGACCATCAAAAGTAATATTGGAATGCGCACGTAATAAATGCTCGCCACCTTCTTCTGACAGTTTGATTTGCAGACGCAGGTCGTTTGGTGAGTCGGCGTGTTTTAGTGCATCTTTATAGCTAATCTGCTTGGCCTTATACAGGTCATATAATGCCTGGTCGAAGGTTTGCATGCCCAGTTCACGTGAACGTTTCATCAAATCCTTGATTTCATGCACATCGCCTTTACGGATCAGATCCGCAATCAATGGTGAATTGATCAGGATTTCAATCGCTGCACGGCGGCCATTGCCATCAATGGTGGGAATTAGCTGCTGTGCCACAATGGCTTTCATGTTTAGGGACAGATCCATAAACAGCTGGCTGTGACGGTCGGCTTCGAAGAAGTGAATGATACGGTCGATGGCCTGGTTGGCGTTGTTGGCGTGCAGGGTCGCAAAAACCAGGTGACCGGTTTCCGCAAAGGCAATTGCATAGTCCATGGTTTCACGAGAACGGATTTCACCGATCAGAATCACATCTGGTGCCTGACGCAGGGTATTTTTCAATGCCACTTCAAAGGAGTCAGTATCAATACCGACTTCGCGTTGGGTAATGATACAACCCTTATGCTGGTGCACAAATTCGATCGGGTCTTCAATGGTAATGATATGACCTTTGGAATTTTCATTACGGTAGCCAATCAAAGAGGCGAGGGAAGTCGATTTACCCGTACCGGTTGCACCCACAAAAATAATGATGCCGCGTTTGGTCATTGCCAATTCTTTTAGAATAGGCGGTAATTTCAGCTCATCCATAGTCGGAATGACGGTTTCAATACGGCGCAATACCATACCTGGCTGATCGCGTTGCTGGAATGCGCTGACACGGAAACGTGCCGATTTGTCCGGGTTGCTGATGGCGAAGTTACACTCGCGTGTGTCCGCAAATTCCTTGCGCTGCTTCTCAGTCATGATTGAGTTAAGTAGCTGCCCCACAGCCGCGCCCGGTAATTTTACCGAGCCAATCGGTACAATCTGACCATTAATTTTGATAGAGGGTTCAACATCGGCTGTAATGAACAGATCCGAGGCCTTTTTCTCTACCATGTAGTTGAGTAAGCCGTTAAAGTCCATGATAAAACCCCAAAAAATTAATTATTCTTATAAGAATGATTCAGGCTGTTTTGCTGCAGTACGGGCGACTTGCGGACTGATAATCCCTTTCGATACCAGCGTTTTCAGGCTTTGATCCAGCGTGGTCATGCCATAGTTGGCACCTGTTTGAATCGCAGAGTACATCTGTGCCACTTTGTTTTCACGGATCAGGTTACGGATGGCTGGAATACCGATCATGATTTCATGTGCAGCCACACGCCCCCCCCCATTTTTCTTCAACAGGGTTTGCGAAATAACAGCTTGCAGCGATTCTGACAACATGGCACGCACCATGTCTTTTTCTTCAGCAGGGAACACGTCAATCACACGGTCAATGGTTTTTGCCGCTGAGGTGGTATGCAGGGTACCGAAGACCAAGTGACCGGTTTCCGCAGCAGTGAGTGCCAGACGGATGGTTTCAAGGTCACGCATCTCACCGACCAGAATAATATCCGGGTCTTCACGTAATGCAGAACGTAATGCTTCATTAAATCCATGCGTATCACGATGTACTTCACGCTGGTTGATCAGACATTTTTTTGATTGGTGTACAAATTCGATTGGATCTTCGACGGTCAGGATATGGTCATAGCGGTTGTCATTGATATAGTCCAGCATCGCTGCAAGCGTCGTTGATTTACCCGAACCGGTTGGTCCTGTCACCAGTACAATACCACGTGGATATTCACAGATATCTTTAAAGATCTGGCCCATACCTAGATCTTCAATGGTCAGTACTTTAGATGGAATGGTACGGAATACTGCGCCTGCACCGCGGTTCTGGTTAAATGCGTTCACACGGAAACGGGCTACGCCTGGAACTTCAAAAGAGAAGTCAGTTTCCAGATTTTCTTCATAATCACGGCGTTGCTTGTCATTCATGATGTCGTACACCAGTTTGTGTACTTCTTTATGTTCTAGTGCAGGCAGGTTGATGCGGCGTACTTCCCCGTCCACACGAATCATGGGTGGTAAACCTGCTGATAAGTGTAAATCCGACGCACCATTTTTAGCAGAAAAGGCTAACAGTTCTGTAATATCCATAAGGTCCCCGAGTTCATTAAAATGTTATTTATTTTGCTAGAATAATAAGGCTTTCCCACAGCTTAACCAACACTTAGTTGATGAGCAAGGGAAAAAAATCCGCACGAAATGAGAACCCCATCAATGAATATGCTGCAACAGTCACGAAATCAGGTTTTAGCTCAGATCCAGTCCGCCTGCGCTCTGGCGGGGCGTGAGCCGGATTCGGTGCAACTTCTGGCCGTCTCCAAAACCCAGCCTAGCCCTGTGCTGGCAGAAATGTATCAGGCTGGTCAGCGTGCTTTTGGTGAAAACTATTTACAGGAAGCGCTGGAAAAAATCACGGCACTCAAAGACTTGGATATTGAGTGGCATTTTATCGGTCATGTGCAGCGCAACAAAACCAAACATCTGGCAGAAAATTTTGCCTGGGTGCATGGGGTAGATCGCCTGATTATTGCTGAACGTTTATCTAATCAGCGTAGTGATTCTCAAGCTGCGCTTAATATCTGTCTGCAAGTCAATATTGATGGGCAGGATAGCAAGGACGGTTGTCAGCCTGAGGAAGTGGCCGATCTAGTAGCACAGATCAGTCAATTACCGAATTTGCGCTTACGTGGTCTGATGGTCATTCCTGCGCCAGAAAATACTCAGGCTTTCGCAGATGCCAAAGCCTTGTTCGAGCAGGTCAAAAGCCAACATGCAAAACCTGAAGACTGGGATACTTTAAGTATGGGAATGTCTGCCGACATGACTGAGGCGATTGCAGCAGGTTCTACCATGGTACGTGTGGGAACTGCCTTGTTTGGTGCGCGTCCTAAAAAAGCGGACTGATGTATACAGACAATTGAGTTGTGGGAAAGCGTTATTGCAGAGTAGTTGATAACGCTTTTTTTCTTTGAGGTTCCAGCCATTTGGCCATAAGCCAGGCAAAGAAAATTAAGCTGCACATACTCATAAATAAAGATAAAACGGCACCCTCAAGACCGTGATCAAGCGTTGCAGGAAAGCAGCCTAGAATAAAAAGCAGTAAAGGGAAATGGGTGACATAAAGTGTATAGGAGAAATTTGCAGATTGAGGCCAAACTGGTTGATATTGGCTTTGTTGATGTTGCAGCTGCACAATCCAGCAGACAACGGCGAGTCCCATACACAGGTTAAACGGCACAAAATAATTTACACGATATAAGTCAGCCTGTTCAATGACATGAAACTGGTAAGCATCCGCACAGGCAATCATGAATGCCAAGCCAAAGAGCACTAATTTAACGAGTTGTAGTCGACTCAAAAAACGCAGCTGGATCTGCCGGAATGAACTGGCAAAGGCAACTAGCCAGAGCAGAAAATAAAACAGAAACTGAAAGTTCAGTAGAGAAAGCCCTAGAAGCAAGATAAAAAAGCCGATTTTAGCGATTTCAGAATCTTTTAAAAAAGGCAGAAATCCGGCCAGTACATAAAACCAGACTTCAAAGCTCAGGCTCCAGAGCGGCGCATTGGCAGATACCGTCGGTGTAATAAAGCCGTTGAGAAAGAATAAAGAACCTAAAAAATCCTGAGTGTCAATGTCATAGGCAGTCCGAATCATCATGCCAAAACTGTTCTGGAACTCATGGCTATGTGAAGCAAAAAATGTAGGTGCTAGCGCATATAGAATCAGACTGAAAGCGGATGCAAACAGAAAGGGCGGTAAAATGCGCCGATAACGCTGCCGTATATACTGCCGCAGATTAAAATTTTCATGTTGTTGGATGTTGTTCTGGATCGAAGTCCCGATTAAATAGCCACTGAGCACAAAAAAGATCATCACAGCAGCCTGGCCTAATAGACGTACCCAGGAATATAGGCTCAGATCAAAAGGTGCAATAAAGGCCTGAAAACTATGACTGAATAGCACCACAATAGCACTGATACCCCGTAAGCTCTCAAGCTGTAAGCTGAAATAGGGCGAGAGCTTGTTCGGGATAGAGTTCATGCTTTAACCTATAATCTGAATGGTACTGGCACCGGCACCGACCGGTTTAACCTGAATCTGAACCGGAATCCGTTCATGCATCTCCTGTACATGTGAAATTAGCACCACTTTACGGCCCTGACTCTGCAAATGATCCAGTGCATTCATGACCATATGTAAGGAAGCCGGGTCTAAAGTACCAAAACCTTCATCAATAAATAGCGATTCTAGTTTCATTGAGCCGGAAGCCATATTGGCAATCGCCAAGGCCAGAGCCAGAGAGACGAGGAAAGTTTCACCGCCAGAGAGTGACAGGACAGGCCGCACTTCACTGTTCATATCCAGATCAATAATCGCCAGACTCAAACTGTCTGGAATCCGGTACAGTTGATAACGCGGCGCCAGGGGTTGTAGTTGCTGATTAGCATATTCGACCAGAATATCCAGATGATGTTCCTGCGCGATTTTCTGGAATTTGGTGCCTTCCTTATGTCCGATCAGGTCATAGATCCGGCCCCAACGATATTCTTCAGCTTTGACCTGTTCAATCTGATGCTGGTAGCGTTGTAAGGTCGATTGGTTATTGGCATGTATTCTTAATTTGGTGGCTACCTCATTACAGGCATTTTCCTGTTCAGCTTTTTCCTGTGCCAGACTACTTAAGCGCAGTTCAACTTCTTCAAAGCTAAGTTCAGGCTTGGATTTCAAATGATGCTGATATTGTTCCTCCAGAATATCCCAAGCCGTTTTGGCATTTTCAACCGCCTGATGTTGTGCCTGTAATTGCTGGCGAATTTGCTGATGCTGTTGCAAGTCAATATTCAGGCAATGCTGGATATGCTCGGCATCAAACGCAGGATATGTATTTTGCCAGTCCTGAATAGATTGCTGGCATTGCTTGATCTGCTGTTCTAGTTGCTGAATCTGGGTGATGAAACTCTGTTTTTTCAGTTCAGCCTGTTGTAAACGCTGATCATGCTGCTGGGTCATCAGACTCTGTGCCCGTAACTGTTCATCCAACGCCTGTTGTTGTTGCTCCAAACGGTCACGCCATTCCTGTGCCTTAGGATAAATCTGTCCGGCATGGGTAAGGGTCAGATGGTTGAGCTGTTCACGTAGCGCTTTGCCCATATTCAGCGCCGTATCCATCTTTTGCTGTAACTGTCCATCATATTGCTGATGCAGGCTGAGCTGATCACGTGCCTTTTCAATCTGCTGGTTTAAGCTTTGCATGTGAGTCTCTAGGGTTTTGAATTCCTGAGTCTGTTTCTGACGTTGTTGCAGTTGGTGAGATAACTGCTGACAGCTTGATGAGGCATCAGTAATCCAGGATTTCTGCAAGGACTCAGGCAGTAGATTAAGAACCGGATGAATCATTTGTTCTAGCTGTAAATGCTGCTGCATGCTAAAACGTAGTTGATCCAGCTGTTGCTGTTGCTGACGCCACTGTTTCCAGTCACTTTGCTGATTTTGCAGGGTCTGGACTAGCTGCTGTTGTTCTTGTTGAAGTTGAAGCACATGCTGACCAAGCTGTTGCTGCAAATGATCTGTACTCTGGCTTAAATCCAACAGCAAATCAAATTGCTGAAGATCCTGATTTAATTGAACCTTCTGCTGTTGTAGTGTCGTATTGAGCTGACTGCTGCGTTGCTGATGTTGCTCAATTAAGGTTTGTAGTTGAGATTGCTGGATTTGTGCTTGCTGATATGCCTGAGTCAGTTGCTGTAGTTTTTTCTGAGCTTCCTGAAGCTGCTGATCATGTAATTGTTGCAAAGCATTTTCTAGCAGTTCCTGATGCTGTACAAAAGGATGCTCATGACTGCCACAGACCATACAAGGCTCATTTGGTTTCAGCTGTGCACGTAATTCCTGAACACTTTGTGCCTGTAATAAACGTTGCTGAGCCAGTACTTGTTGCAATTGTTCGAAGGCCTGTTCTGCTTCCTGACGTTGTTGCTGTAATTGAACCAGCTCAGTTTCTAGTTGCTTTAAACGATCATGATGGTTTTTTAAATCCCGGTTCAATTGTAGGCTTTCAGCTTCTAAGCCAGCCATTTGCTGTACGGTTCGCATTAAAGCTTCAAGCTTCGAATGCTGGGTACTGAGTTGCTGTTGTTGGGTCTGGAACTGTTGGATTTGCTGTTCAAGCTGGTCCAGATGAGTATAGCGCTGAGTGAGTTCCTGCAAGCTGGCAGATAAAGCCTGTTGCTGCTGTTCCAATTCAGTCCGGCTGGATTGGAAAAGTGCCGGGTGCTGCCGCATGAATTTCTGATGCAGTTCCTGATAATCCTGTAAGCGTTGTAAGGTTGCTTGTGGCTCGTCATCAAAAACCGCTAAGAAGCTATGTTGTTCCAGCTGCTTTTGAATCTGATGGTACTGAACCTGAACTTGTTGCAAATGCTGCTCAGTCTGCACCAGTTGATTCTGAACAGGCTGAATCTGCTGGGTTCTATAGGTCTGCTGTTCGGCTAAAAGCTGCTTATACTGCTCGCCAATCGACAGCATTTCATGATCCAGCTTGAGTCCCTGATCCAGATAAGGCTTGATCTTCTGGAACTCTTGTTGCTGCTGTTGTTGCTGTTGCTGAATATGCTGCAACTTGTGCTGTTCGCTATCACGTTGCTGTTGAACTGCTGTGAATTCGGCAACAAAGTTTTGCTGCTCAATCAGTAAATAGCTACGCTGCTTTTGAAACTGCTGTTGCTGGACAAACTGTTCCCGAATCTGCTGAAACTGGTCCAGTTGATCTAATAACTGTTTTTGCGGTGCCATCTTCTGTTCAGCATCCAGTTGAACCGTATAGATTTCTTTTTTTGCCTGAATTTCAGTATAAAGATAATGCTGCTGGCGATGCCATTTCAGGTCATTTTCCAGTACCTTTTCACTCTGGTTTAGATGCTCAACCACCTGTTTTAAAGTCGTGTGTTGCTGCTGTAAGGCAGAAATATCTTCTTCAGATAACAGTTCCAGATGACCGATTAATTTTTCCAAGTCAGCACGTTTTTGTTTTACTTCACTATGTTTTTCAAATGCTTTTTGGCTGACCAGACTGAAAATCTGAGAATTGGTCAGATATTCAAGTAGATCAGCACGTTCATTATCTTTGGCTTTTAGAAAGGCACCAACCTCAGACTGTGCTAGTAGAACCGCACGGGTAAACTGCTCGAAACTCAAGCCGACCAGTTTTTCAATCAGCGGCGTGCATTCAGAAATTTTCTGGTTCAACACACGTTGATCATCCAGACAGGTAATGGCACGATCGACCTTTAAATTACCATCCACTTTCTGCCGGGCACGACGAATTTCCCAGCGTGCCGTATAGCGTTTCTGGTCTAAGGCAATAAACTCAAGCTCGGCAAAACCCTGTACGCAGCCACGACGAAGAATATTTTTGGAATCCTTGATCGAGACATCCTGTCCGCCGGCATCTTTCAGACTACCTGTGGCACCTTTTAAACGTGGAATTTCGTTGTACAGCGCCAGACACATGGCATCGAGCAGGGTGGATTTTCCAGCACCGGTTTTTCCGGTAATCGCAATCAGTCCGGCATGTGCCAGAGGATTTGATTCAAAATCAATATGATGCGTACCAGCGAGAGAGGCGAGGTTATTTAGGCTCAGACGGATAATTTTCATGGCTGATCCTAAGCTTGTTGTTTTTGTGCAAGTTCATGTTGGGCTTCGACCAATAACTGCTGAAAATCCTGCTGCACCGAATGATCCTGGCTATAGCCCATTTTTTCCCAGATATTGAAAAACAGTGATTCAGGTGTTGGAGGTGCCAAGTCAATTTTAGAGCTATCAGCCTGATCTTCTGCCTGACGTTGATAAATCCGGCTGATGCGTAGCAGACGATAACGATCTGGTGGCAGTGCCTGTTCAATCTGCTGACGTAAATCTACCGGTGGCGGTGCATCGGTAGTGTATTCAATTTCCAGAAAATGTCGTGCTGCCAGATGCTCAATTTCCCCAGTCGGCAGTGCTTTTACTTTGCTGAGCAGATTTTCCAGATTTTCTCGAATTCTAAATAGCTCGACAGTACGAGGAACTTTCAGCGCTTCAAACTGAAAACGCTGTTCAGCATTTTGTTCAGGATCGATTCTGACTTCAACAACCTGATGCGAATAGTTGATCTCACTAAAGGATAGGGGAATCGGGGAGCCACTATAGCGAATATGCGGCTGACCGACTTTCTGCGGTTTATGCAGATGTCCCAGAGCGACATAGTCAATGACTTCATCAAATAGCGCCGTTGAGAGAGCCTCTTCATTGCCGACGATAATTGGACGTTCCGAATCGGAAGTTTCACCGCCTTGCATATGTGCATGTGACATAAGAATCAGTGCCTGATGTGGCTGCTTACGTGCTTTGGCTTCGGCAATCAACTGTTGGTGCAGATAGCTGATGGCATTCTGGCTATTATGGGTATGTTCATTAATACCGGTAATTTCGGCACTGCGCAAATAAGGTAGAGTTAGGCACCAGGCAATAATCTCTTGCTGCTGGTCATAAATCGGAACCAGCAAACGATCCAGATCAAGACCATTGTCCGCAGTCCGGCCGACAATACCCACCGCTTTGGCATTGAATTTAGTGAGTAAAGGCTGAACCTGTTCAATCCGGTAACCTGAATCATGGTTGCCGGCAATCATCAGGGTTTGCATATGCGGTGCCAGCTCATGAGCATCGGCAAGGAATTGATAAAGCTGTCTTTGGGCACTGGAAGCGGGATTGATGACATCAAAAATATCACCAGCAATCAGTAGGGCATGTGGCTGTTTTTCCTTGATTTGTTCAAGAAGCCATTTCAGGAATTGTGCATGTTCAAATTCACGGTCATGGTTATGGAAAAATTGTCCCAAATGCCAATCAGAAGTATGTAGAAAATGAACTGCCATGTATACCCACCTTTATTTTTGCCTTCCTACTATAGAAAAAAGCCCAGCTAAAAATCTACTTGAAAAAAATATTTTGATCTATTTCATTGCTACCCGTCATTAAAACTATTTTCAGCGTAGTTTTGAATATAAGAATAATACTTGTAAAATCAATAAAATGTGATGTTCATATATAAAGTATTGAATACAGCATTTTTATTTTAAATCTTACTTCAGGCATTTTTCATAACATCTGAATAGCAGAACCAATATTTTTATAAAAATTGCTAAAAACAGACTTGAAAAACTACAGGTAATCATTATTTTATGCTGCATAAGAAGCTGATAAAGATTTGCAGGCGAATTGCTAAAAACGGTTCGTCCAAAAAATAAAAACCGACGATTCGAGTGATGATGAAATCGTCGGTCAAAGATTTGTGTATAGTGAAAATTTTGGCTGCTATTCAAAATTTTCTAAAACACTGGACTTATTGCTTTAGCAAAGAGAACGAAAATTTGTGGATGCCAGTCCAAATTTCCGAACCTTGTACCCTATATAACGTCAGCATCTCGCTTTAGGTTGACAATAAAATGAAAAAAAAATTAATTTTTTTTATACTAGTTGATTAATCGTCCTTGAGTCCTGCTAATGGTGCCTCTAACTCGCTATTTTCTCTGGTTTTTTTTCTTATGCTTTGTTTTTACCTGCATTTGCGGGGTTGTAGCGGCGTTAATGCCGACTGGCATGGGCGCAGTATTAACCATTGTGCCTTATCTGGTGGCGATGATCTGGGTACTATTTAAATTTTTAAAAAAGGAGCAACGGGCGCCCACCCAGGCAGAGCGTAAAAAGTTTACCTTAGGATTCAGCCTGATTTATTGGGGTTATAACCTGGTGTTTTTAATTCTAGGGATTGCTATTGCGACGCGTTCCAATCCGAATGCCTGGCAGGACTTTTTACTGTACCTGCAACAGCCACAATTTATGAGCATTGTCGTGATCATGTTCCTGCTCATCGCGATTCCGCTCTATCTGCTGACCTACTGGTTTTATGGCAAACAGGCACAGCGTATGGCAACAAAAATGTTTGGCTAAAACTTCCTATGCTTTATATCAAAATCGTTAAGATTAAATTCAAGATGCTAAATCAGGCTATATAGAAAATTAGAAGTTTTCTGTATGGCATGATGAGACAATTTTGCATTCATCGACCCATATCACTTTCCCGAATATTCTGATTCATAAGTGACGTATAATTTGAGCAATACAATAATAATGGCACAGAATAACCATGTATAAACCTGTAGTCCTCATGACAGGCGCCAGCGGTTTTATTGGCAGCCATCTGGTGAAATTTTTACTGGCTCGTGATTATGCCGTGATCGGCCTGACCCGGCAGAAAAAATTGCGAGAAGAGCATCCTGATTTTCACTGGATTAATAATCTGGAAGAATTGAAAAATCATCAGATTGACTATGTGATTAATCTGGCTGGTGAAAGTATCGGTCAGGGTCGCTGGACAGCCGCCCGCAAAAAGAAATTGCTGGACAGTCGGCTAAATACCACCAGGCAGTTATATGACTATCTAGAGAAAAATCAGATTAAGCCCAAACGTATTATTTCGACTTCAGCGGTCGGCTACTATGGAATCGATCTGCAAGAACACTGGGAGACGGTGTGTACTGAACAAAGTCCACCACAATCCATTTTTATGTCAGAACTGTGTGAGAAATGGGAAAAACTGGCCTTGTCCTATACCGGGCAGGACACCAAAATTGTTCGCTTTGCTGTGGTGTTTGGTCAAGGAGGCGGGATTCTTCCGCAGATGTTATTGCCAATTAAGCTGAATATATTTGGCCGGATTGGTCATGGGCGTCAGCCGGTGACCTGGGTACATCTACAGGATGTCATGCGGGCGATCGAATTTCTGATGCAGCAGCCGACCCAGCAACAGGTATTTAATGTGGTGGCACCTGAAAAAGTCAGTCAGGCGCAATTTGTCCGGATCGCAGCACAGGTGCTGAAGCGTAAACCTTTATTACCGTTACCAGCTTGCAGTATGAAAATGATGCTAGGTGAACAGTCACAACTGATTCTGAATGGTCAATATGTCCAGCCCAAAGCTTTGCAGGAAGCCGGATTTGAATTTAGCTATCCGACCCTGAAAGAAGCCTTGATTGAAATTTTAAACCGTTAAAGAGTGCGGCTGTAAACGCTGTACCGGACTATAAGGCTGTGGATCTACGATGGTCGGTTGTTCCAGGATTAACTGAGACAGCAATTTTCCAGAAGCAGCACCCATACATAAGCCATTACGGAACTGGCCAAAATTGGTCCAGAGATTGTTCAGATGCGGAATTTTGCCGATATAGGGAATGCCATCCGGGGAGCTTGGTCGTAGACCAGCCCACTGTTTCACAATTGGGAAATCAGCCAGCTCCGGTACCATTTCCAGGCAGGCTTCCAAAATATCCTGACGGATTTCAGCAGAAGGCGAAGTATCAAAACCGACCTGACGCATGCTGGAACCACACAGTACATGACCATCACGACGTGGAATCAGATACATGACCTTGTTCATGCACATGGTTGGTAGCCAGTTTTCTGGTGTGTTAAACAGCAACATCTGGCCTTGAACCGGATGAACTGGAATGTCCAGACCGAGCTGTTCAGACCAGCGTGCAGACCATGCACCGGTGGCAATGACGAACTGATCTGCTTTAAAGCTCAGGCCATTTTTAGTGGAAACACTGTGTACATGATCTTGCTGGATATTTAGCTGACTAATATTGCAATGCTCTTGCCAAGTGACACGCGGATGCTGTTTAAGGTAAGCAATAATGGACTGTAACAGTCGCGGATTGCGGATATTGGAGAGTTCTGGGAAGTAGATCGCCTGTTTGAATTTTAGATCTACTTTACTATTAATCTGCTGAATCTGAGGCTGATCCAGGTATTCGGCATGTTGCTGCGGATCTTGATATTGCTCGGCATAGTGTAATCCAATCTCAAAATCAGATTCATCAAAAATCAGCATACCGGTTTCGTGAATCTGGAAATCAATGCCAGTCACCGGTTGCAGTTTCTGGTTCCATTCCTGATACAACGGTTTGGCATGGCGGGCGAGGGCATTAACGGCATTAGGATAACGCCAAGGATACATTGGGGAGAGGATACCACCTCCGGCCCAAGAGGCTGCCTGTCCAGCCGCTTGCTGATCGAAAATCGTAATAGAACATCCCTGTTCAAGCAATTCCAGAGCTGACATCAAACCGGTGATGCCTGCTCCGATAATGGCGATATGCATTGCGCCAAGGTCCTTCTATTTTATTTCATGTTTTTCAGTTTGAGCGCCGCTTCTTCCGCAAAGTAGGTCCAGATACCATCTGCACCGGCACGGCGGCAGCACATCAGGGACTCAAGAATCACGCTATCAGATAACCAGCCATTCTGAATCGCAGCAGCCAGCATGGCATATTCACCACTAACCTGATAAATAAAGGTAGGTACACCGAAGGTATCTTTGACTTCACGAACCACATCCAGATAAGGCATACCCGGTTTAACAATCACCATATCTGCACCTTCCTGGATATCGAGAGCAATTTCATGCAGTGCCTCGGCACGGTTAGCGAAATCCATTTGGTAATTGTATTTATTGCCGCCTTTCAGGTTGCTGGCAGAACCAACCGCATCACGGAATGGACCGTAGAAACTAGACGCATATTTGGCTGAATAAGCCATAATAGAGGTATAGATATGGCCATTCTGTTCAAAGGCCTGACGAATTGCACCGATGCGGCCATCCATCATGTCACTTGGCGCGACAATATCAGCACCGGCTTCGGCATGGCTTAAAGTCTGCTTGATCAGTGCTTCAACCGTTTCATCATTCAGCACGTAACCGGTTTCATCAATGATGCCATCCTGGCCATGCGTGGTATAAGGGTCTAGCGCGCCATCAGTGATCAGCACCATTTCCGGTAATTCTTTTTTCAGCAGGCGAACGGTCTTCTGTACCAGACCATCTTCATGCCAAGCGGCTTCTGCAGTCAGACTTTTATCTTCTTGTGGTGTGACTGGGAACAGCGCCAGCTTATTGACACCCAGTTCCAGCAAACGTTCTGATTTTTTTAACAACAAGTCAGCAGACAGGCGCTGCACATTTGGCATACTTGGAATGTCTTGGGTCTGGTTTTGTCCCGGCAGCACAAATACTGGATAAATCAAGTGATCAGCACTGAGATGGGTTTCACGTACCATAGAACGTAAATGCTCATTTTTACGAATACGACGCATGCGAGTTGCAGGAAACGCGGGACGATTGAACGTATAGGTCATAAAAATCTCAGTAATCAGTATTAAACTAGGCCCCTATTGTAGCCCTATCTGAATTTTTTGGGCATAAATTAGCGGTTTTTTATTGTTGTAGCTTCGGGCAGACTTATGACTAAGACAGAAAGAAATTGGACAGGTAATATACATTTAGGTGCAAAAGTGGATATTGAAGTGGTCTTAAACCAGTTGGTACACGCTTTTAATACCTCTCCTTTTTTTAAGCATAATGGCATGACCATGCGGGTGGTCGATGGTCAGATCGAAGCATATGTTGAAATGCAGGATTTCATGATTGGCAATGTGGCATTTCAGATTCTGCATGGTGGTCTTGCAGCGACCATACTCGACAGTATTGGCGGAATTGTGGCGATGGGTGAGCTGTATAAGAAAGCCGAACCGGAAACTATTGCCGATACGATTAAAAAGGTATCACGTCTGGCGACGGTAGATATGCGCGTGGATTATCTGGCGCCCGGTCGTGGCAAATATTTTACTGCCCGTGCAGAAACCTTACGTTTGGGGCGTAAGGGTTGCACCATGCGTATGACCATGGTCAATGATGATGACAAGCCAATTGCTACAGCGATTGCTTCATATGCCTATTAATTAAGTTTATCTCCTCAATCCTGGCTTACTCTGAGCCCGAGCTAAGCCCTTATTCCTGGAATAGGGGCTTAGTTTTTTAAACTTCCGAGTAATATTTTTTTGCATATTTTCTAATTTTTATTATTAGAATGCATGAAAATTAAATTAATACGGCTTTCTCATTTTACCCATTGATCAATAAACGGGATATGAATCTATACATTCATGTCAGTGCTGGTCAGTGTGGCTGCGTGACCAAGTCTGTTGGATTTAGGAAAAAAAATCAATGACAGATGTACAAGACACCCTGCCAGAAAACGCATCAGATACAACTTCGGATCAAGCTTTAAAAAATAAACGTAAAAAAGCCCTGAGTATTGTTGCCCTCCTTATGGTGATTGCACTGGTGCTGTTTCTGGTGTGGAAATTCTTTCTGAACAATTCAGTCAGTACTGAAAATGCTTATGTCGGTGCTGAAACGGCTTCTATCACGTCTATGGTGAGTGGCCAGATTGCTGAAGTACTTGTCCATGATACCCAAGCGGTCAAACAGGGCGATATCCTGGCCAAAATCGATGACCGTGATGCCAAAATTGCAGTGGCTCAGGCACGTGCAGAACTGACCAAAGCCAAGCGCCAGTACAAACAGACTGCGGCCAATAGCGGGGCTTTAAGCTCACAGATTGGGGTTAGTGATGATGCAATTCGCAGTGCCGAAGCCCAGCTGGCTCAGGCTCAGGCAGCCTTACATAAAGCACAAGATGAATATACGCGTCGTGAAAAACTCAGTGCGAGCGGTGCAGTGTCTAAAGAAGAACTCAGTACAGCACAATCTGCATTGGATACGGCCAAAGCTGGCGTAGCTTCTGCTGAAGCGGGTCTGGCACAAGCAAGATCCAGCCAGAAAGCCGCACAAAGCAATTTAGCGGCGAATGAAGCCTTGATTCAAGGCGCGAATGAAAATTCGACTCCTGATGTACTTGTGGCTGAAGCCAAACTGAAACAGGCCGAGCTAGACTTAGAACGTACTGTAATTAAAGCACCTTTTGATGGGGTGGTTTCACGCCGTTCAATTCAGGTGGGTCAACGTGTTGCGCCAGGTACAATGCTGATGATGGTCGTACCAGTAGATCAGCTCTATGTTGATGCCAATTTCAAAGAAAGCCAGCTGGAAAAAGTCCGTGTGGGGCAGAAAGCTGAACTGACGTCTGATCTGTATGGTAAATCGGTGAAATATCACGGTACCGTGGTGGGCTTCTCTGGTGGTACAGGTTCAGCGTTTGCTCTGATTCCGGCTCAGAATGCCACAGGCAACTGGATTAAGGTGGTACAGCGTTTACCAGTGCGTATCCAGCTAGATCCGAAAGAACTAGCCGAGCATCCGCTACGTGTGGGTCTGTCGATGGAAGCTGAAATCCACTTCAAGAAGTAATTCCCGATGAATAAATATGTTCCATATGGGAATCTGACTGGCGGCAAGCTGATGCTGGCAGCCTTTGTGCTGGCATTAGCCAATTTCATGGTCGTGCTGGACATGACCATTGCCAATGTCTCGGTGCCGCATATTACCGGTAGTCTGGCAGTGTCCAGCTCGCAAGGCACCTGGGTCATTACGTCTTATGCAGTCGCAGAAGCGATCTGTGTACCTTTGACAGGATGGCTGGCGGGTCGCTTTGGTAGCGTACGCCTGTTTGGTGTCTGCCTGCTGGGTTTTACCATTTTTTCGATTCTATGCGGGATTTCTACCAGTCTGGAAATGCTGGTGTTTTGCCGGATCGGGCAGGGGTTGTTCGGTGGCCCAATCATGCCGCTAAGCCAGACTTTATTACTGCGAATTTTCCCACCTGAAAAACAATCCCAAGCGATGGGGATGTGGGCAATGACCACCGTTGTCGGTCCAATTCTCGGTCCAATTCTCGGCGGTACGATTAGTGATAACCTGTCTTGGCACTGGATTTTCTTTATTAATATCCCGGTGGGTTTGTTCTGCGGTCTGGCTGCATTGAAGCTATTAAAACCAGCAGAAACTGAAACCAATACTTTGAAGATTGATAAAGGTGGTTTGTTCTTACTGATTCTTTGGATTGGTGCGCTGCAATTAATGTTAGATCTCGGTCATGAACATGACTGGTTTAGCAGTTCCTTTATTGGGACCTTGGCGGTGCTTGCCATAGTCGGTTTAATCATCTTTACCATCTGGGAACTGACCGAACGGCATCCGATTGTAGATATCCGGATCTTCCGATATCGCGGGTTTACCTTTGCTGTGCTGTCATTGGCCTTTGCCTTCGGTGCCTTCTTTTCCAGTATTGTACTGATTCCACAGTGGGTGCAAATTAATCTGGGTTATACGGCCACTTGGGCAGGTTATTTAACCGCAACCATGGGTTTTGGTAGCCTGTTGATGTCACCGATTGTGGCGAAGATGGCGACCAAATATGATCAGCGCATTCTGGCCAGTTTCGGTTTGACCTTGCTCGCCGTTGTGACTTTGATGCGGGCATTCTGGACTACGGATGCTGATTTTATGGCATTGGCCTGGCCACAGATTCTGCAAGGTTTTGCGGTGCCATTCTTCTTCATTCCACTCTCCAATATGGCATTGGCCTCAGTCCAGCCTCAGGAAATGGCTTCAGCGGCTGGTTTGATGAACTTTCTGCGGACCATGGCTGGAGCGATCGGAGCTTCAATTGCAGTCACGATCTGGGATGATCATAGTAAAGTGGCCCGCAGTGAGCTGGTCGGTAAACTGAATGTCGAAGAAACCCAGAATACCTTAATGGCACAGGGCATGAGTTCGGACAGTGCCTTGGGTTATATTTCCAGTCTGGTGGATAAAGAAGCATTAACGCTGTCTGCTAATCACCTATTTTTGATTTTGGCGATGGTTTTTATTTTTGCTGCTTTAATCGTCTGGTTGGCACCACGACCCAAAGCGGGTGTGGGTGGAATGCCATCACATTAATATTTTCCAACATAAAAAACCGCTAACTATTTAGCGGTTTTTTTCGATCTTATAAATCTGATTTGGCCCGTTTCAAAGCATTTTGCCATTTGGCTAAATGTGCTTCACGTTCATCATTCTGCATTTTTGGTTCAAAGGCCCGGTCTAGCTGCCAGGACTGAGAGATTTCATCAAGGCTGGAAAATACGCCAGATTTTAAACCAGCCATCGCTGCTGCACCCCAAGCGGTGGATTCCAGCATTTTTGGACGCATGACAGGAACATTTAGCAGGTCAGCCTGGAACTGCATCAGCATATCATTACAGCTGGCGCCACCATCGACGCGTAGTTCTTTTAAAGGATGGGCAATATCCGATTGCATCGCAGTCAATACATCGGAGACCTGAAAGGCAATCGATTCCAGCGCGGCGCGGGCAATATGGGCCTTATTGGTTCCTCGTGACATGCCACAAAGCAGGGCACGGGCTTCACTATCCCAATGCGGTGCACCCAATCCGGTAAAAGCAGGAACTAAGACCACGCCGTCAGTATCTTCAACTTTACAGGCCAACTTCTCTATATCACTGCTTTTTTGAATGATGCCAAGCCCATCACGTAGCCATTGCACCACTGCACCGGCCATAAAAACACTACCTTCTAAGGCATAACTGGTCTGTTCCTGTGCCTGCCAGGCGAGGGTAGAAAGCAATTTATTCTGGCTGAGCTGAATGTCATGGCCGGTATTAAATAGCATAAAACAGCCAGTGCCATAGGTATTTTTTGCCATACCGGGTTCGAAACAAGACTGGCCAAACAAGGCAGATTGCTGATCACCCAGAATGCCGGTAATGGGAATGGTGGCTCCTAACAAACCCGGTGCTGTATCTGCAATATGACAATCGGAACTGATGATTCGTGGCAGGACTGAAGCAGGGATATTAAATAGGTCTAGTAGTTCCTCATCCCAGCGTTGAGTATGCAGATTCATCAACATGGTACGGGACGCATTACTGGCTTCGATGATATGCTCGGCACCTTGAGTCAGGTTCCAGATCAGCCAGCTATCAATAGTGCCAAAAGCGACATGACCTTGTTCTGCAAGTTCACGTAAGCCATCCACATGTTCCAATAACCAGACCAGCTTGCCAGCACTGAAATAAGGATCAATCCGTAGCCCGGTTTTTTGTTGTACCTGATCCATCTGGCCTTGCTGTATCAGCTGATTACACCAGTCTGTTGCACGACGATCCTGCCAGATAATCGCTGGTGCAAGAGGCTTCCCATTACGACAATCCCATACCACAGTCGTTTCACGCTGGTTGGTCAGGCCAATCGCTTTAATATCTTTGGCCAGAATCCGGGCAGTAGCAAGCGCCTGTTGTACCACTGCAATTTGCGAGCTCCAGATTTCCTGTGCATCCTGTTCGACCCAGCCGGAATGTGGGGTCTGAATATGGGTTTCGCGTTGAGCTGTTGCCTGAATCTGTCCGTGTTCATTAAAGATGATTGCACGGCTAGATGTCGTTCCCTGGTCGAGTGCCAATAAATAGCTCATAATTTTTTTAAATGCTGACTTGAATTATGAAATATTAGCGCAATTATGTAATCAGGCGCATTCAAAAGTGTATTTGTGTAGAAAATGCATCGTATTTTTTGCCAGTTATGCTATGATGAGCTTGTACTTTGGGGATGTTCTTGGCTTCGACGCCGATGATGAAACTCATAGATGCATGCCGAGAGCGCATTTTCTCTCGTAAATAAAATTTGCATTTAAATAGTCGCAAACGACGAAACTTACGCTCTAGCAGCCTAAGGGCTGCTTGTCCGCATCTCTGAATACTTGTGGTTAGAGATCCCGACTGAAGCGAACGCACACAAGTCCGTATAGAGTCAAGCCTCGGGGCTTTATACCAAATCTAGAGGATCGCACCTTGAACCCTGTTCGTCGGGTCTCTTGGTGTTAAAACAATAGACGATATCTAAGCATGTAGTATTCTCGAGCGTAGTGTTGGCGGACGCGGGTTCAACTCCCGCCATCTCCACCAAAATTCTTGTTATAAATCAGCCACTTATATAAGTGGCTTTTTTATTGGCTACATGTTTATTTTAAGCGTTTACCAAATTCAGTTTAAGATGAAAAAGTTTTTTAATATTAGCTGATTACTAGACCTCTTTCATAAATCATTTTTTGCTCAGTTCCAAGTTGTAGATTCCAGCGATTAAATTGAATCTCAAACCAAGCCTTTTACCTCTATTTCGATAACGCTCAGCAAGGATTTTGAAGGTTTTCA
>NZ_VPAW01000016.1:0-89570 GCF_013419055.1 Acinetobacter sp. YH12108
ACTTTCAACTTTTGCCAGTGTTGATCTGTCAGCATGGTACGAGTCATAGCGAATAGTAAAATTGGGTTTGGCGATTTGATTTTACTACTTCGCTATTTTTTTAAGCTAAAAGTGTCAACACACCCTATTCTCTGAATGGTACTACTGATCTCGAATGGGTCAGACAGCAGGATTTGACAAATGCAAGCCAATCCACAAGGATAAGTGAATAAAAATAATCATGAGTAGAACAATATGTCCCATCCGCTTTCCAGCCTTGAATATCAACCTGACATTCTGGGTGAAGGTTATGAACAGGCCACTTTAGAATTCCCGCCAGATACTGAAGGCACAGTAGTTGCCACACTGATCCGCAAAAAGGCAGACCAACCGACCTCTAAAGCTGTCCTCTATATTCACGGCTTTATTGATTATTTTTTCCAGACTGAAATGGCAGAGCGTTTTAATCAGCAAGGTTTTGATTTTTATGCACTGGATTTACGTAAATACGGCCGATCCTATCTGTCCCATCAGAAACTTTATAATGTCTATCATCTTTCAGAATATGATGCAGAAATCAGCCAGGCTCTTGAAATTATTGGACAGGAAGGCCATGACACGGTTTTACTCAGTGGCCATTCTACCGGCGGATTAATTACTACTTTGTATGCAGCACATCATCCAGATCATCCCTTAATTAAAGGCTTATGGCTCAATAGCCCTTTTTATGACTTTAATATGACGCCTTTTGAGAAAAAGTTTCTGGTGCCTCAATTAAGCTATCTGGGAAAACGTTTTCCGGAAATGCTATTTCCTAGCCGCTTAAATCGTCATTATGTGCCTAGTCTGCATATCAGCTATCAGGGTGAATGGCATTTTGATCTGGAATGGAAAAAACCTAGCTATCACTGGGTGCGTCTGAGTTTTGTACATGCCATTCACGAAGCACAAAAAGAAATTCATCAGGGTGTGCGTTTAAATATTCCAACTTTGCTGATGCATGCCCACAAAACCACTTATCCCCTACGTTTTAACCGTAATGCTCAAACCAGTGATGTGATTCTTCAGGTACGCGACATGATTGAACATGCGCAGAAAATCCAGGGCGATGTGAAACTCTGTTCGATTCAAAATGGGATACATGATCTGGTTCTTTCAGAAAAACCGGTCCGTGAGCAGGTCTATCAGCAGCTATTTCAATGGCTGGAAAATAAAGCCCTATAAGCCAGATGAATAAGATAGGTAGCAAGCTCTGCCTGTCTTATTTTTCAATAATTTTATTTATCTATTTCGCTTGGATATGAAATAAAAATATCAAGCTGATCAGTAATGCTTTTCACATATTAAAATCATTTCATTATAAAAATAAGATATTGAAATCTATAAAGATAATTAATTCTATTTTTATCCAAATGTTGCCTTTTGTAGCAAGCTTGTAAGTATTTATCCTGCGATTTTTTTCCCTCTCTATAGTAGAGCTGAGATGTTGAATCTGAGGGCTTTTGCAGGACAGAAGTGATTCGGCATTCATCAATAATAATCATATTAAGGAATAGAATTATGCGTTATGCAGATCCCAATACTGACGGTTCAAAAGTGCAATTTAAATCCCAATACGAAAACTTCATTGGCGGCAAATGGGTTCCACCAGTCAAAGGTGAATATTTTGATAATGTCTCGCCCGTAGATGGTAAAGCCTTTACCAAAGTTCCGCGCTCATCAGTGGAAGATATTGAACTGGCGCTCGATGCGGCTCATGCCGCCAAACAGCAATGGAATAACAGCTCCCCTACTACCCGTTCCAATATTTTATTAAAAATTGCCGACCGACTTGAGGAAAATCTTGAACTGCTGGCAGTCGCAGAGACTTGGGATAACGGTAAGCCGATCCGTGAAACTTTGGCAGCGGATATTCCTTTAGCCATTGACCATTTTCGTTATTTTGCCGGCTGCATTCGCGCCCAGGAAGGCGGCATCTCGGAAATTGATGAAGACACCATTGCCTACCATTTTCATGAGCCATTGGGCGTCGTGGGTCAGATTATCCCGTGGAACTTCCCGATTCTGATGGCTGCCTGGAAACTGGCACCTGCCCTTGCAGCCGGAAACTGTATTGTGCTGAAACCCGCTGAACAGACACCGGTGAGTATTTTGGTGCTGGTCGAACTGATTCAGGACCTGTTACCTGAAGGGGTGTTAAATATCGTAAATGGCTACGGCGTTGAAGTCGGCCGTCCACTGGCGACTAATCCACGCATTGCCAAGATTGCCTTTACCGGTTCTACCGCTGTGGGTCAGCTGATCATGCAATATGCGACTGAGAATATTATTCCCGTCACGTTAGAACTTGGAGGGAAATCTCCGAACCTGTTCTTTGCTGACATCATGGATCAGAAAGATGACTTCCTGGAAAAAGCCCTGGAAGGCTTTACCATGTTTGCTTTAAACCAGGGTGAAATCTGTACCTGTCCATCACGTGCGCTGATTCAGGAAAGTATTGCCGACCAATTCTTGGAACTCGCAGTAGAGCGAGTGAAAAAGATCAAGACCGGCCATCCGCTGGATACCGAGACTATGATCGGTGCTCAAGCTTCTCAGGAGCAGCAAGACAAGATTCTCGGCTGTATTGCAACGGGCCGTGAAGAAGGAGCGGAAATCTTGTTAGGCGGTAATGAGCGTCAGGAAGTGGGACAAGGTTTCTATATCGAGCCAACGATTTTTAAAGGTTCCAATGACATGCGCACCTTTCAGGAGGAAATTTTTGGACCGGTATTGGCGGTGACGACTTTTAAAGACTTCGATGAAGCCATCAAAATTGCCAATGATACGATTTATGGACTCGGTGCCGGTGTCTGGTCACGTTCAGCACATACCTCTTACCGCGCTGGTCGCGCGATTCAGGCTGGTCGGGTCTGGACCAACTGCTATCACATCTACCCGGCTCATGCAGCCTTTGGGGGATATAAAAAATCCGGGATTGGCCGCGAAAACCATCGCATGATGCTGGATCATTATCAGCAAACTAAAAACCTGTTAGTGAGTTATTCAACCAAACCAGCAGGCTTCTTCTAAACTGATCTAAATTCGGGTGGACTTCGGTCCGCCTGATTCATTCATTATTTCAAACAGAATTTTAAACTGATTGGTAAAAATTTATAAAGAGAGTCATGAGGATATATTTGTATTTTTAAGGGCTGTATTAAACGAATAAATAAAACTGCATAAAAAATAAGAGATTATTTATAATTATGTTGATTTTAAATAAGTTTGTCATTTTTTATGCTTTCTGATCGTTTAAAAATCCAGCATAAAGCCTGTGCTTTCATTTAAAGTCGACTTTTCATGCTACGCAAGACTGTGTATAACAATGAACCCCTGAGGGAAAGCAATAAGCATAGGCAAAATTGCTTAAAAAGCGTTAGACTATGCAGTAATAATGTCATGATTCGGTCTGGTATAGATCACAAAAGAAGGTGAAGGTTGATGCCGCTCAATACAGTTGAAGAGCTTGTAGCAGATATCCGTGCAGGAAAAATGGTTATCCTGATGGATGACGAAGACCGTGAGAATGAAGGCGATCTGGTGATTGCTGCGACCCACGTGCGTCCTGAAGACATCAACTTTATGATCACCCATGCGCGTGGTCTGGTTTGCCTGACTTTAAGCAAAGAACGTTGCCAGCAGTTAAATCTACCCTTGATGGTGGATGCCAACGGCGCTCAGCACGGAACCAACTTCACCCTTTCAATTGAAGCAGCCAACGGCATTACTACTGGTATTTCTGCAGCTGAACGTGCGCATACCATTCAAACTGCGGTGGCTGCACATGCCAAACCAAGTGACATCGTACAACCTGGTCATATCTTCCCATTGATGGCACAGCCAGGTGGCGTATTGCACCGTGCTGGTCATACCGAAGCCGGTTGTGACTTGTCTCGTCTTGCGGGTCTGGAACCTGCATCTGTGATCTGTGAAATCATCAAAGAAGACGGCACCATGGCACGTCGTCCAGATCTAGAAATCTTTGCGGAAAAGCATGGTCTGAAAATTGGTACCATTGCTGATCTGATCCATTACCGTATGACCAATGAACAAACGGTTGAGCGTATCGATCAGCAAAGTATTGATACTGAATACGGCAGCTTTGACCTGTACCGCTATCGTGAACTGGGTAATCCGGATATCCATCTGGCCTTGGTCAAAGGTGAGCCTAAAGAGGGCGTGACCACAGTGCGTGTACATGGTTTTAACCCGACCCGCGACTTGCTCAAACTGAACAAACAGGATGGCGAACCAGCTTGGAACCTGGACCGTGCACTAAAAGAAATTTCAAACAGTGATCGTGGTGTTCTGGTCTGGATTGGCCAGCGCCATTTACAGGACTTAGGCCCTGCCTTAGATGCACTTACAGCACCAAAAAATGTAAAATCCAATGCTGCCCTGTCTCAGCAGTATCAGACCATTGGTGTCGGCGCACAAATTTTACGTGACCTCGGCGTGGAAAAAATGAAGCTGCTTAGCTCTCCATTACGTTTCAATGCCCTGTCCGGCTTTAACTTAGAAGTGGTGGAATACATCACCGCACAACAAACATCAGAGAAATAATCGAGGTTCCTATGGCAGTTCGCCGTATTGAAGGTATGTTGCATCTCGCGAACGAAGACCGTTATGCGATTTTAGTTGGTCGTTTTAATAGCTTTGTTGTTGAACATCTGTTAGAAGGTGCCATTGATACATTGAAACGCCATGGCGTATCAGAGGATAATATCACTGTTGTTCATGCACCTGGTGCTTGGGAACTTCCTGTAGTTGCGAAAAAACTGGCAGCTTCAGATCGTTTCGATGCCATCATCGCACTGGGCGCTGTGATTCGTGGCAGCACGCCTCACTTCGATTTTGTAGCTGGTGAATGTGCCAAAGGTCTGGGCGTGGTTGGCTTGGACACTGGCTTACCAGTGATTAATGGTGTATTGACTACGGATAGTATCGAACAGGCGATTGAACGCTCGGGTACAAAAGCAGGTAATAAAGGTAGTGAAGCTGCCTTGACTGCTATTGAAATGGTTAACTTGTTAAAGGCTATTTAACGCTATGTCGCAAACACTTCAAGCAACTTATGCAGCAAAACGTAAAGCACGTCGCTTTGCTGTACAAGGAATTTATGAATGGCAGATGAGCCACAATCCGGTGCATGAGATTGAAGCACGTACTCGTGTGGACAATGCCATGCACAAAGTGGATCTCAGCTATTATCATGAATTGTTGACTCAAGTGGTTGCCAATCATGAAGCATTGGATGCTTTGCTTATCCCTGTGCTGGATCGTGAACTTTCTGCACTTGATGGTGTAGAACTCGCTACACTTCGCCTAGGCGCCTATGAACTCAAAGAACATCTTGAGATTCCATACCGCGTGGTTCTGGATGAAGCAATTGAGTTAGCTAAACACTTTGGCGGTGCAGACAGCCATAAATACATCAATGGTGTATTGGACCGTTTAGCAACAACTTTACGTGCAGCAGAAAAACAGCAAGCCAACTAATCTAGTCGAATTGTTGTATGGCTGAGTTTTCGATTATCGATACCTATTTCAATCGTCAGAATAAAAATTCTGTCGATTTGGGTGTTGGTGACGACTCAGCCTTGCTCACTCCTCCTCCACAGCAACAACTGGTCATCTGTGCCGACACCCTCGTTGCTGGACGTCATTTTCCTTTAGACACCGATCCTCATGCGATTGGCTGGAAATCTGTCGCTGTTAATCTTTCTGATATTGCAGCCATGGGCGCGACCCCGCATAGTATTTTACTCGCCTTGAGCCTACCCCAAATTGATCATGACTGGTTAAAAGCCTTTAGTCAGGGTCTCTATGATTGTTGCGATCAATTTGGTGTGAGCTTAATTGGTGGTGATACCACACAAAGTCCTCATTTGACCTTATCTGTGACTGCCCTGGGCTGGGTAGAGATTGGTAAAGCTGTACCCCGTTCAGGTGCCAAGCCTGGTGATCTGATTTGTGTATCCGGTACAGTGGGTGATGCTGCTTTTGCTTTAAATCATCTCGGTCACCCATTACAGCAACGTTTGGATTATCCAACCCCACGCTGTCAGTTGGGTACTGCCTTAAAAGGCCTAGCTAATAGCATGATTGATGTTTCAGACGGTCTGGCACAAGATTTAGGACATATTCTTAAGGCATCAGGTGTAGGTGCAAAGCTAGCGCTTGAAAACTTACCCATCAGCCCTACCCTGCAGGCATTAAATGATGAACAGCGTTGGCAATATGCCCTCGCGGGTGGTGATGACTACGAGTTATGCTTTACAATAAGCCCGCAAAATTATGAAAAATTATTGCAAAAACAGCTGGATGTTTCGATTAGTATAATTGGCTCCATTCAGCAGCAACACGGTTTAACTTTTGAAAAAGATGGCGTAGATCATTCACTTCAATTTAACGGATATCAACATTTTGCATAAACCTGCGATCAATTTTAAAAGCATGTCATGGATCAACCGGCTCATTGTCTTTAGTGGGGTAGGATTTGGTTCTGGTCTGGCGCCTAAAGCGCCTGGAACTTTTGGTTCAGCTTTTGCACTTTTATTTGTACCCATCTGGCTCTACTTAGGTTTTGTAAATAGTCTTTTTGCCATTGTCATCATGTCCCTGGTTGGCATATATATCTGTGGCCAAACTGCCAAAGTCATGGGTGTGCATGATGATGGACGTATTGTCTGGGATGAGTTTGCAGGACAATCCATCACCTTTTTGCCACTGATCTATTTAGGTCAGATGAACTGGTTATGGCTACTCATTGGCTTTGCCCTGTTCCGATTATTTGATGTCTGGAAACCTTGGCCGATTCGAGTCATTGACCGTCAGGTTGGGGGTGGTTTTGGCATCATGCTGGATGACATTATCGCTGGCCTCTGGGCAGCACTTTGTATTTGGATTTATTTTTACTTCACGATGGCTTAAGCCATATCTAGGATTAGAACATGTCTACGACTGTGATTATTCTTGCTGCAGGTAAAGGAACCCGTATGCGTTCCAACTTACCGAAAGTATTACAACCGCTTGCAGGACGACCTTTACTCGGCCATGTGGTCGACACAGCAAAAAAACTCAATGCAGACAATATTATTACCATTTATGGTCATGGCGGTGAGCAGGTTCAGTCCGCATTTGCAGACCAGAATATCCAGTGGGTAGAACAGGCTGAACAGCTTGGTACCGGTCATGCCGTACAAATGACACTACCTGTTTTGCCTAAAGATGGTATTTCACTAATCCTGTCGGGTGATGTCCCTTGTATTAGCCAGCAGACACTTCAGAATCTGCTTGATGCTACTCAAGAGCAAGGTATTGGCCTGGTGACATTAACGCTTGCAGATGCCAGTGGTTATGGTCGTATCGTACGTAAAGATGGTCAGATTCAAGCCATTGTTGAACATAAAGATGCTTCTGAAGAACAGCGTCAAATTAAAGAAATTAATACCGGTATTTATGCGGTCAGTAATGCCAAGTTACATGAATGGCTTCCACGTTTAAGCAATGACAATGCACAAGGTGAATATTACCTGACGGATATCGTGGCAATGGCACTGGCAGATGGTATGAGTGTTGCATCTGTAGAACCTGAGCTGGCTTTTGAAGTGGAAGGCGTCAATGACCGTGTACAACTGGCTGCTTTAGAGCGTCAGTTCCAGGCTTATCAGGCAAAACAGCTGATGCAGCAAGGTGTACATCTGATTGACCCAAGCCGTTTTGACTTACGTGGTCAACTCACTGTTGGTAAAGATGTGCGGATCGATATCAATGTCATTATCGAAGGTAATTGCGAACTCGGTGATAATGTTGAAATTGGTGCAGGCTGCGTAATTAAAAATACCAAGATTGCTGCAGGCACTAAAGTTCAGCCATATAGCATCTTTGATCATGCAATTGTGGGTGAACAAGCACAGATTGGTCCATTTGCACGCTTGCGTCCAGGGGCAAAACTGGCAGCGGAAGTTCATATTGGCAACTTTGTTGAAGTGAAAAATTCCAGTATTGGTCTAGGTTCCAAAGCGAATCACTTCACTTACTTAGGTGATGCTGAAGTCGGTAGCGGTTCCAATATTGGTGCAGGAACAATTACCTGCAACTATGACGGCGCTAACAAATTTAAGACCATCATTGGGGATCATGCTTTTATTGGTTCTAACAGCTCTCTGGTTGCACCGGTCCAGATCGGTAATGGCGCGACAGTGGGAGCGGGTTCAACGATTACCCGTGATGTGGCAGAGAACAGTTTAGCGGTAGAACGTTCCAAGCAATTTGCCAAAGAAAACTATCAGCGTCCGCAAAAAATCAAGAAATAAGAGGAAGTTAGTATGTGTGGTATCGTCGGTGGCATCGCGGAACGTAATATCAGCAATATCTTAATTGAAGGCCTAAAACGTCTTGAATACCGTGGCTATGACTCTGCGGGTCTGGCCTTAATCAATAATAGCCAGGTGCTCCGTGAACGTCGTGTGGGTAAAGTCGCGAACCTTGAACAAGCTGTGAATGAATCACAGATTAATGGTTCATTAGGCATCGCGCATACACGCTGGGCAACTCATGGTAAACCGACTGAAAACAATGCTCATCCCCATATTTCGGGTAATGTTGCTGTGGTTCATAACGGGATTATTGAAAACTACCAGGAGCTGAAAGATGATCTTGAAGCTTTAGGCTATGTATTCACTTCACAAACTGATACTGAAGTGGTTGCCCATCTGGTTAACGATGCACTGAAATCTACCCCTAGCCTGCTTGAAGCAGTACGTCAGGTCGTACCACAGCTGAAAGGTGCTTATGCGCTCGGGATCGTACATACAGATCATCCAGATGAATTGATTACTGTTCGTGAAGGTTCACCACTGGTCATCGGTGTAGGTATTGGCGAGAACTTTATCAGTTCTGACCAGTTGGCTTTATTACCAATCACGAATCGCTTTATCTATCTTGAAGAAGGTGATATTGCACGTCTGACCCGTACTACCATTGAAGTATTTGTGGATGGTCAACTGGTAGATCGCCCAGTGAAAGAACTGGATGCCACCGTGAGCAATGCCTCTAAGGGTGAATATAAGCACTATATGCTCAAAGAAATCTATGAGCAACCTGAAGCGCTAAAACAGACTATTTCACAAGCCTTGAATGGCAATACCTTGCGTGAAGATTTTCTGGTAAATGCGGAACAGGATTTCTCAACAATCCAGCAGATTCAGATCATTGCCTGTGGTACCAGCTATCATGCCGGTATGATTGCCAAATACTGGTTTGAACAGCTGATTGATCTGCCTTGTCAGGTCGAGATTGCCAGTGAATTCCGCTACCGTACGCCAGTGATTGTCAATAATACACTCTATGTGTGTATTTCTCAGTCAGGTGAAACAGCCGATACCTTAGCTGCTCTGCGTGATACCCAAAAACGTGCTACATCAAAAGGTGTAAACATTACGACGATGACGATTTGTAATGTGGCTACATCTTCAATGGTACGTGAAACTGATTACAGCCTGCTGACCTTAGCAGGTCCTGAAATTGGTGTGGCTTCGACCAAAGCCTTTACCACCCAGCTCGCAGCTTTGATGTTACTGGTACTGAAAATCGGTACAGTGAAAAATGCCATTTCAGCTGAACAGATGACTGAGATCACGACTGGACTATGGCATATGCCTAAGGTACTGCTAGATACTTTAAGTCATGATGATGAAATTTTGCGTCTCTCTGAACTCTTTGTAGAGAAACAGCACTGTCTCTTCCTAGGTCGTGGTACACACTTCCCGATTGCACTGGAAGGTGCACTGAAGTTGAAAGAAATTTCTTATATTCATGCAGAAGGTTATGCGGCGGGTGAGCTGAAGCACGGTCCATTGGCACTGGTGGATAATGACATGCCAGTAGTAATTCTAGCACCGCAAGATGACATGCTGGATAAACTGAAATCCAATATGGAAGAAGTTCAGGCACGTGGCGGTGAGCTCTTTGTTTTTGCTGATGAAAATAGCGGCATTAAAGCCAAAGAGCGCCAGCATGTCGTACATATTCCTGAAGTAAATGCTGTTTTAGCACCAATTGTTTATTGTATTCCAGTACAGCTACTGTCTTACCATGTGGCAGTCCTGCGTGGTACTGATGTTGACCAGCCACGTAACTTGGCAAAATCAGTAACAGTGGAATAATCCATAAAATTAGCCTGTTATATGAGGATATTGATTACTCTCATATAACAGGTTAACTATATATTTCTTAAATTCCGAATAAATATTTTAATCTTTAATATCCATATAGAATTTGATTTAAATGAATTCTTAACTGTCCTATTTAAAGGGATTTCAATAAATTTATTTACATAGTACCCAATAAAAATACAGATCACATATAAAAATAAAGCAAAATTAAGATTTTGAAAAAAATAATAGCTTATATATAACTTTGTTCCTATAACCAGTATGAATGGGTGACTTAGATAAATAGAATAAGACGTGTTCCCTAATCTATCTAAAATATTTACAAATTTATGATAGTGGTTTTTAAAAAAATTTTCCAAACCAATCACACCAACCACACATAAAAAGGCTGGTACTCCCCTGTCCAAAGCACGGCCGAAACCAGTTTCAAACACATTAAATATATTCTGAAAGAAAATAAATGCTGCCCCCAATAGAATCAGAATAATATTCAACATAAAGTTTAAATTGCATTCTATATAAATGAGATATGCAAAAATACCCAAGGCATACTCCAAAAGAATCACATTAAAAAAGAATACTTTATCTAAATTTAATACCAATATCCCTACAGCAGGTAAAAAGGTTAATACCGCTATTAATGCAATATAATTTATTTTATTTCTAAAGAAATAGAGAGATAAAGCAAAAATGATATAGAAATAAACATCATAACTTAGGGTCCAGCCATTTTGAACAAGGAACTTATGCTCCCCTGGAATTAACAAATAAGAAGCTATAACATTTGTATATCCACCACTCATATTAATAAGGTCGGGGTTATATAAAAAAATACAAAGAGCCACAGTAGTAAAGAACCAATATAGAGGCAATATTCTTTGCATACGGCCTTTTAAAAATTTTATAGGGGTTATATTTTTTTTAGCTGTCGTTAAACAGATAATAAACCCGGACATTACAAAGAAAATATCAACACCAGGCCCTCTAAATCGATACCACTCTAAAGACAGGATATTATACTGATGAACTTTATTTTCTATATGACTGAGCAAGACAAAACTTGCAGCAATAAATCTCAATATATTAATTGAATATAATTTATTATTAGACATATTTTTCGTCCTTATAATTTTTCCAATACAATACTTTATTTTTCAAATGAAACATTATTTTAATATTATGTAACCAGCTGAATGGTAAAAATCTTTATTTGGGTTAGAATATATTTTTCAATTGTACTCTTAAATAATAAATTATGAAAAAACTTTCTTGTTTCAAAGCTTATGATATTCGCGGCAAGTTAGGTACCGAATTAAATGAAGATATCGCTTACCGCATTGGTCGTGCCTATGGACAGATTTATCAACCAAAAACCGTTGTAGTTGGCTGTGATGTACGCCTGACTAGTGAAGACTTAAAACAGGCGACCATTCGTGGTTTAAATGATGCAGGTGTCGACGTCCTCGATCTGGGCATGACCGGCACTGAAGAAGTTTACTTTGGTGCATTTCATCTGGATGTTCAGGGCGGCATTGAAATTACTGCCAGTCATAACCCGATGGATTATAACGGAATGAAACTGGTCCGTGAAAATGCTCGTCCGATTAGCGCAAATACCGGCCTTAAAGACATTCAGGCACTGGCTGAAAATAAAGAATTCGCTGAAGTTACAAATAAGGGTACGACAAAAAAATATAATATCCTGCCTGAATTTGTCGATCACCTGATGAGTTATATTGATCCAGCAAAAATTCGACCAATGAAACTGGTAGTGAATGCAGGCAATGGTGCAGCGGGTCATGTGATTGATACAATTGAGATCAAATTTAAAGAACTCAATATTCCAGTCGAATTTATTAAGATTCATCATGAGGCGGATGGTAATTTCCCGAATGGTATTCCTAACCCGATTCTGATTGAAAATCGTGCCAGTACACGTGATGCTGTGATTCAACATTCAGCTGACATGGGCATTGCTTGGGACGGTGATTTTGACCGTTGTTTCCTGTTTGATGAAAAAGGTCAGTTTATTGAAGGCTATTATATTGTCGGTCTACTGGCACAGGCTTTCTTGCTAAAACAGGCTGGCGAAAAAATCGTGCATGATCCACGTCTGGTCTGGAATACTTTTGATATTGTCGAACAATATCAAGGAACAGCTATTCAGTCGAAATCAGGACATGCTTTTATTAAGGATGTCATGCGTGAGCACAACGCAGCCTATGGTGGTGAAATGAGTGCTCATCACTATTTCCGTGACTTTGCTTATTGTGATAGTGGCATGATTCCATGGTTGCTTGCCATTGCGGTTTTATCAGAAACCGGAAAATCACTATCTTCCCTGGTTGAAGAGATGATTGCCAAATTTCCTTGTTCGGGTGAAATCAACTTTAAAGTCGCAGATACTCAGGCGACGATCCAAAAAATCTTTGATCATTATGCCGACCAGCAACCAGAAATCGATCAGACAGATGGTGTTAGCCTGAACTTTGGGGCGTGGCGCTTTAACGTTCGTGCTTCCAATACTGAACCTTTGTTACGCTTAAATATTGAAAGCCGTCGTGATCAGAACCCTCGTCCAATGCAGTCTTATGTAGATGAGCTCACCCAGTTAATTCAGGGATAATTCTACCTATTAGTAGAAAAAACTTTAGAAAAGTCCCCCTTCAGATTAGACGAACTGTCCATTTTGAAGGGGGCTTTTTATTATGAATATTGAAAATATTGTTTGAGCAGATCTATATCGATATTTGCCTTCACTTTTCTGGCAAATAACATGCCTGATTGTTTCATCTTATCAAAATCAGATTCATCTAGAATTTTGGGATAATCTGGTCCTGACATCCAGTCGATATATCTTAATCCCCCTTCAGATACTTGCTCCTCATCTTCTGGATGGTAAATTCTTTCCTGTAAATATGAATTCTGAATAATGGTGTGGAAATATACTTCATCGGCACACAGTGATTTTCTAAAGGCTAAATCATAGCCTTTATTATTTTTTATAAAATCCAAAATATATTGAACCGCCTGATAGCTTAATATAAACCATAAAGATCCTTTATATAGTTTTGGCAATCTTTCTATATTTTGAGTATAGAAACCAAGCCTATGTAAAAGAATAATTAGTTTGCATTTAATTTTCTCTGAAATTGATTTTTCTTTAATAAAAAAGAAATCTGGATATAAATATTTAATCCGGTTTCTTGGATCTGCTTGAAGTTCATAACCGATATATTCCTGATTACTGCTTAAAAGATATTTTTCTATACTTTCAATAGACATTAATGGAATATCATCACCGGACAATAAAGAAAAATAATTATATTCAAATTGATTGGCATAATTTAAAAGTTTTAGAGTGGCCTCAATTTGAGTATAGCCACCCCAATACACATCCACTCTTTCTACCAAAAATTCTATTTGTGAGCTGCTTGGTAACGATTTTTTTATATGATCAAGATCTGATTTTTTATCTACATGAATTAAAATTTTACTATGAGGACTTTTAATCAGCTCATTTACAAGATAAACAAGTGGATTAGTCAATTGATGACACATAATCCCATAAATAAAATTCATATTTTATTATCCATATCCATGGGGATTCTGCTTTTGCCAGTTCCAACTATCAGCTAGCATATCCTCGAGAGTATAAGCTGCCGTCCATCCAAGTTCCTCTGTCGCACGGCGGCTATCTGCATAGAAGCTGGCCAAATCACCAGCTCGCCTTGGTGCATATTCAAATGCAATATTTATTCCATTTACTTGCTCAAAGGTATTCTTAATTGCCAGTACTGAAATAGGCTTTCCTGTACCGATATTCCAGGCACGACAACCCGTTTGTTGCAAACGATTCTGAATCGCCAATACATGTGCTTTGGCCAGATCGACAACATGAATGAAATCCCGCTCACATGTCCCATCTTCAGTCGGATAATCATGACCAAAAATCGACAACTTTTCACGTCGCCCTACCGCCACCTGTGTAACAAATGGCATCAGGTTATTCGGAATACCTTGTGGATCTTCTCCGATCTGGCCACTTTTATGTGCACCTACCGGATTAAAATAGCGCAGCAAGGCAATCGACCACTGTGAATTGGCTTGAGCGGTCTTCTCCAATAACTGTTCAACCACCATTTTGGTGTAGCCATAGTTATTGGTTGGCATTCCTAAAGGCATATCCTCCTGATAAGGTGAAGGATTGAGCTCCCCATAGACAGTGGCTGAAGAACTGAAGACCAGACAGAAGACTCCAGCACGCTCCATGGCCTGTACCAGGCTAATTGAACCGGAAATATTATTATCAAAATAAGCTAATGGAATTTGTTGACTTTCACCAACTGCTTTTAAACCAGCAAAATGAATCACCGCATCAATGGTATTTTCCTGGAATATTTGGTCTAGGATCTGACTGTCCCGAATATCACCTTCTACAAATTTCAGGCTTTTTTGAGCCAACTGCTGGACACGATTTAAAGACTCAACTGAACTATTGGATAAATTATCCAATACTACGACGTCATGCCCCGTATTTAATAGTTCCAAGCAGGTATGTGAACCAATATACCCTGCTCCACCCGTCACTAAAATTTTAGCCATGTCTTTCCTGTTATAATTTTAATCAAGCTGTCAGGATTTTAATCAAACCCTGGGTTGAACCATCTAAACCGCTAATATCAGTTTGCTCACCATTCAGTATAGGCAATAACTGATTGGCAATTTCCTTACCTTTTTCTACGCCCCATTGGTCAAATGGATTAATATTCCAAAGCACCGACTGCACAAAAACTTTATGCTCATACAAGGCAATCAGCATTCCCAGACTATAAGGATTTAACTCCTGTAATAAAATAGTGCTGCTCGGCTGATTACCCTCATATTGTTTATAAGCTGGTAAACCCTGCAATTCAGTTTGATCCAAGGCATCATTACCAAATGCCAATAATCGTGATTGTGCCAGACAGTTAGATAAAGCCAAATGATGCTGTTCGATCAAAGCATCAGCATTATCGACGTAGGTATATTGTTGACTGTTATAACGCTTCACTGGGGCGATAAAATCGCAGCTGACTGCTTGAGTACCTTGATGTAACAGCTGGTAGAAGGCATGTTGGGCGTTTGGTCCAACTTCGCCCCAAATAATTGGACAAGTGTCGAGCTGTACTTTTTCACCGTTGCGCTGAATGGACTTACCATTGGACTCCATTTCCAGTTGCTGCAAATAAGACGCGAAATATTTCAGACGTCCATCATAAGGCAAGATGGCATGGGTCTGAATATCCAGAAAATTCGTATTCCAGGCACCCAGTAAGCCCATTAATACTGGAATATTCTGTTCCAGAGGCTTGTACTGGAAATGCTGATCCACGGCATAAGCACCAGCAAGCAGTTGTTTAAAACCGTCCACTCCAATACTGAGTGCAATCGGCAAACCAATACACGACCAGAGAGAATAACGCCCACCGACCCAATCCCATAACAACAGCTGATTTTCGGGTGCAATTCCCCAGGCTGTCATTTTTTCAGGTTTAGTGGATACCCCAATAAAATGATGTTTAACAATAGAAGGATGCTGGCCTAAAGATTTTTCCAGCCATAAACGCACTGTTTGAGCATTGGATAAGGTATCAATCGTTCCAAATGACTTGGAAGAAATAATAAAAAGCGTAGTTTCCGGACGTAGCTGGTGTAGCAGTTCAGACAGCTGACTACCATCCATCGTCGAAACAAAATGCACATTCAAAGGTTTGGCAGATTGATATTTGAAATCCGAGAGCGCATGACTAACCATTAATGGTCCTAAGTCAGATCCCCCCACCCCGATATTCACTACATCCTGAATGACTTCACCGGTAGCGCCACGGCGTTGTCCGGCATGAATCTGCTCGACCAAAGCATACATACGGTCTAGCTGAGCATGAACTTCAGCTGCCAGTTCTTCATGCTGCTGGTCCTCTTTCGGCAAACGTAAGGCCCAGTGCATGGCTGCACGTTGTTCAGTATAGTTAATCGTCTGAGTGGAAAATAAAGACCCGATCCAGGATCTTAGATTTTGTGTCTCTGCCCATTCAATCAGATGCTGCACAGCATCATGATTGACTCTATGTTTGCTATAGTCAAAAACTACCTCCTCAAATTGTACCGAGTATTGGTTAAACCGTTCAGGATCTACTGCAAAGAGTTGGCGTAAATGGATCGATTTTAATTGTTCTTTTACAGAATTCAGCTTTTTATAAGCATTATTGCTATTCTGGTCTGATTTAAGCTGGTCTAACATCAACGTCCCACCCCAATATAGTTAAAACCGCGTGACTTGATATAAGCAGGGTCATAGAGATTACGTCCATCCAGAATCAAAGGATGCTGCATTAACTTGCTGAGATAAGCATAATCCGGGCTACCATACTGTTTCCAGGCCGTGATTAAACACAATGCATCTGCATCTTCTACCGCCTGATACTGGTCTTCACATAAGATTAAATCAGTACGTTGACCATAAATCTGTTCAATATTGGTCAAAGCCTGTGGATCATGCAATTTTACTGTCGCACCTTGGGCCCACAATGCTGCCAACATGGCATGTACCGGAGATTGCTGGATACTTGGAGTATTTTCCTTAAATGCAGCTCCCCAGATGGCGACTGTTTTCCCTTGCAGATCTCCACGGAAATAATTCCATAGCTTTCGGAATAACAATTCTTTCTGTTGCTCATTGATATCCCAAACCTGTTCCAGTAACTGGTTTTTTACCCCTGAATCCGCCACGGCGTGAGTCAGCGTCCGGATATCATGAGAAAAGTTTTCTCCACCAAAGCCCACACCTGGAAATAAATAAGCTGAACCAATACGATTATCTGCCGCCATACCCTGACGGACTTGCTCAATATCAATTCCCAGTTTTTCAGCGACACTTGCCAGATCATTCATATAACTGATCCGGGTAGCCAACATGCCGGAAATACTCAGCTTGGTAAATTCTGCATCCAGAATAGGCATAAACAGATATTGTTGGGCACGAGGGAACAAGGGACGTAACAACTCTCTAACTTTGAGCTGTACATCAGGTTGATCGCAACCCACAATCAGTTGAGTGGCTTGAACGAAACTGCGAATAGCATTTCCTTCCTGAATAATATCTGGAAGATAGACCCAGTCATCATTCGGTAAAAGTTGCTGGAATCGCGCTGTACCATGCAAACCAAAGGTGGATGCATTAATCATCAGTTTAGGGTGTGCAAAGCAGGCATGATGAATGGTATTTAACATCTTAAATGCCAGCTGCTCTTCTGTCGCATTAAAACTAAAGAAAAAGACATCCTGATTAAAATTCAGATGCTGAAAATCACAACAGTTTAAAAAACCGGATTCTTCCTGTTTTTGTAATAATAGTTGTAAGGATTCATCCTGAAAGTAAGTTCGAGCAGGCTCACCTGTATTGAAGCTATTACACCATACGACCTGATGGCCACATTCAGCCAATAGAGCTGAAATAACCCCTGAGAATAAGGTTTTTCCTAATACTGCGACTTTCATAATATCCCTTTTTTATTATAAGGCGAGTTCCTGAATCAATGCTTTAAACTCTGCACCGAGTTTAGGATGATCTACGCCATAATGTAATACAGCCTTAAGATAGCCGAGCTTGCTACCACAATCAAAGGTTTGACCCTTCATCCGATAAGCTTCGACAACTTCTGTTTGCTGCAATAGTGCAATCGCATCAGTTAGCTGGATTTCATTACCTGCCCCTTTTGGTGTCTGCTCCAGTAAATGCATAATCTTTGCCGGAAGGATATAACGACCTACCACAGATAAATTCGACGGTGCAGTACCAATCGCCGGCTTTTCCACAATCCCTTGCATCACCGTACTTTCACCTTCCGCAGGCGAAGCAGGCACATCCACAATCCCATATTGATCAACCAGATGATCAGGAACTGCCTCAACCATGATTTGTGATGCACGAGACTGTTCATAACGTTGAATCATACGAGACAGGTCATTTTGAGTATCTTGATCCTTAACCAGAACGTCGGGTAACAGGACAGCAAAGTCATCATCACCAATCACAGCTTTAGCACAAAGTACCGCATGACCCAGGCCTAAAGGTTGTGGCTGACGTACGCTAATCACACTAACATGTGGGGGTAAAATTTCAGTAACTTCTTTAAGCAAATCGGTTTTATTTTTTTGCTCAAGTGTAGTTTCAAGTTCAAAGTTACGGTCAAAGTAATTTTCAATCGATGCTTTGGAAGAATGCGTCACCAGAATAATTTGTTCAATTCCAGCTGCAATCGCCTCTTTTACCACATATTCAATTGCTGGGCGGTCAACTACCGTCACCATTTCTTTGGGAATGGATTTGCTGGCTGGTAAAAAACGTGTGCCAAGTCCTGCGACAGGGAGAATTGCCTTTTTAATCATGTTATTCAACCTAATTATTTCCAACTTTAATTTACTTTAATTTCCTGACCACGCTGATAACCATCGACATAATGTTCAAGCTGCATTAACGCCCAGTCCACATCACTCTGAGTCGCTGTCAGCACATGCATACGATTAAATACTTCCAGAATTTCAGCTAAAGGATAATGCTTTTCTACTGATCTTAAAATTCGCTTATGTGAAGTAATCTCTGTATTTTCCTGGTCAATTAACAGCTCTTCATACAGTTTTTCGCCTGGACGCAGTCCTGTATATTGAATTTCAATGTCACCATCGGGATTTTGACTGTCTTTCACCTTTAAGCCACTCAGTGAAATCATTTGACGAGCAAGGTCCTGGATTCTTACCGGTTCACCCATATCGAGCAGGAATACATCTCCACCTGTGCCTAAAGCACCTGCCTGAATCACCAACTGCGAAGCTTCAGGAATTGTCATAAAGAAACGTGTCACTTCAGGGTCAGTGACGGTAATAGGTCCACCTTTGGCAATCTGTTGTTTAAACAATGGCACAACTGAACCCGATGAACCTAAGACATTCCCGAAACGTACAATACTAATTTGGGTTTGATTCTGTGCTTCAGCCATGGCCTGACAATAAAGCTCTGCCATACGTTTGGTCGCACCCATGACATTGGTCGGACGTACTGCTTTGTCAGTCGAAATTAGCACAAAGGTCTCGACGCCTTTTTTGACTGCTGCATTGACACTAAAGGCAGTCCCTACCGCATTATTTTTCAAGCCGGCCAATGGATTACATTCTACTAAAGGAACATGCTTATAAGCAGCAGCATGATAGACAGTTTGAACGCTATATTGCTCAATGACCCGTTCCAGTTTACTTTCATCCACTACCGAACCTAGAATCGGAATAATTTCACAGCTGGCACTGAGACGTAACTCTTTATCGATACTATATAAAGCAAACTCTGTCAGCTCATAGATAATAAGTTTTACCGGTTGATTTTTAATAATTTGACGACATAGCTCTGAGCCAATGGAGCCTCCTGCCCCTGTAACCATCACGACTTTATCTTTGATATTTTTTTCTAGTAGTTCTGCTACAGGAGGAACTGGATCACGCCCCAGTAGATCAATAATATCAACTTCCTGAATATCAGAAACTCGAATTTCACCATTGACCAGTTTAGTCAGCCCTGGAATTTCAGTAATTTTTAAATGTGCAGGTTCCAAGAATTTTACAATCTCGCTTTTGCGGATACGTCCCACTGAAGGAAGAGCAATCAGAATTTCATCAATACGTAGTTTGGTAAAAGATTTTAATGCAGTTTCTGGCGCATAAACTTGAATTCCCCCAATATTCTGACCGCTCAATGAAGGATTATCATCAATAAACATGACTGGTAAATGTTCATTAGAACGATTTAAAGTTGCTGCAACCTGCTGTCCCGCATAACCTGCACCGTAAATCGCAATCCGTTTTTTCGATACTCCTGCATATAAGTAAGAACGAACAATAAAGCGGATCAATCCCCGACTAAACCAGACCCAGGTAAACATCATGAAGCCAAACATCAAAGGAATAGAAGTAGGAATGAACGCATGGGTCGCATACGCAAGCAAATACAAACCAATGACTGCCAGAACAGTCGCTAGCCCTAATTTAACAATAAAAAATTCATTAAAAGTACGAACAATAAAACGATAAACACCACAAACAAATAAAGCCAATACGGCAATGGCACTGACCCAAACTGTACCAAAAGGAATATTGGGAACGACTTCTGCACCCAGATCGAATTGACGAATGGCATAGCAAAGCCAGATCAGGACGGGAAATATGCAGAAGTCCAAAATAACTAGAAATATCTGTTTAGCCGCACGTGGAGATTCAACTAAAGGTAGAATGATAGATTTCACTTGCTGTGTCTTCTCAATAATTATTTATAAATTTTTACCTCATATTAAATATTAGAGAGAATTGAGGTAAAAACTTGGATAAATGTTTAAAGTGTACCTATAAAGATACACTTTACATGATTGAATCCTAGAGAATTATATGCGACTAATCACCTGCTGAATAACATCTTTAGTTGTTTGAATATTATTTTCTGTTAACGTTGGATGCACGAGGAACATTAGACTGGTTTCACCCAGTTTTTGAGCATTCTTTAAACGTTCTTTCGGACGCCATGGCGTGTCATCAAAAGCATGCTCCAAGTAGACTTCTGAACAAGACCCACTAAAACATGGTACACCTTCGGCATTAATTTCAGTCATGATTCGGTCACGTGACCAGCCTTCTGGTAAAGCATCAGTATTAACTTGTACATAGCATTTATAAGCAGCATGTACATAAACATCTGATGGACGATGAACTGTAAAATATGGACTATCTGCAAATACAGCATAAATTTTTTCCATATTTGCATTACGCTGTGCTGTCCATTCGGACATCTTTTTCAATTGAATTCGTCCAATCACAGCCTGCATTTCCATCATGCGCCAGTTCGTACCAAAAGAGTCATGTAACCAGCGGAATCCCGGTGGATGCTGTTTGTTATATATACTGTCAAAGTTTTTACCATGATCTTTATAAGACCACATTTTTTTCCATAAGTTTTCATCATTGGTAGTGACCATTCCTCCTTCGCCACCTGTGGTCATAATTTTGTCCTGACAGAACGACCACGCACCAATATGTCCTATTGAACCTGCAGATTTGCCTTTGTACTTGGCACCATGGGCTTGGGCACAATCTTCAATCACATACAGGCCTTTTTCTTTTGCCAATTGCATGATTGGATCCATATCACACATCCAGCCAGCGAGATGCACACAAATAATCGCTTTGGTATTAGGCGTTAAAACTGCTTCAATCGTACGACGTGAGATATTTTGCGAGTCCATTTCCACATCGGCAAAAATCGGATTTGCCCCAGCTGTCACAATGGAACTAGCAGATGCAAGGAAAGTACGTGAAGTCACAATCACATCATCACCCGCACCGATTCCCAAGGCTTTCAAGGCTACATCCAAAGCTACGGTACCATTCGCCAATGCTACTGCATATTGTGTGCCAGCAAATTGAGCAAATTCTTTTTCAAATTCACGGCATTCCTGTCCAGTCCAGTAATTCACTTTGTTGGATAACAAGACTTGGGAGACAGCATCGGCTTCTTCTTGCGTAAAGCTTGGCCATGGTTCAAATGCAGTGTTTAACATGATACTTCCTAATTTTCAAAACTTTAAAAACTTATTTTTTCTCTAAAATGCGTGCTGGATTGCCAACTACTGTCACGCCTGGTGGCACACTTTTAGTTACTACTGCGCCCATTCCCACCACAGCGCCCTTACCAATCACCAAAGGTCGGTCTGGTATGCCTTGCTTAATAACAGCACCTGCACCAATATAAGCATGATCTTGAATATGAATATTGCCGTTGCATTTTACTCCAGGAGCAAAAGTAACATAGTCGCCAATTACACAATCATGTTCTACATAGCTATATAAATTAGCGTGGAAACACTTCCCAATTTTGATATTAGAAGTAATCGTAACAAATGGGCTTAATGCGGCACCTGCGGCAATTTCAACCTCATCCATCAGCACTACATTATCTGCCTGAACCGTCCATAGCTCAATTGCATCTTGTTCAAGTTTTTTAGCTATTTTTTCACGGATCTGACTATTGGCAATCGCAATGAGAACTGTCTTTTTATCCGCCTTTAAAGCTTTAAAGGCTGCATAATTTAAGGCTGTATGCCCATTAACCGTCATTTCTTCGATCAAGCTATCATCAATAAAATAGATTTCGGCATTTATATTCTGACGCTGTAATTGCTGGCGAGCCACAGGCATCAAGCTTCGGCCACACCCAGATGCACCATAAATTGCATAGACTTCAATCATGATGATGATCCGTCTTAGTGCCAGTAAATTTTGTCATTGTCACTTCACCAGCTTCATTAATATCATCTTTAGCAATAACTTTTTTTACTGTCTTCAGCATAATTTTAAAATCAAGCCAAATTGATTGATTTTCAACATACCAGGTATCCAGCTTGAATTTTTCTTCCCAGCCAATGGCATTGCGGCCATTGACCTGCGCGTGACCGGTCATGCCCGGACGGACATTATGGCGTTTGGCCTGTTCGGGGCTGTAAAGTGGCAGGTATTCCATCAGCAGGGGGCGTGGACCGACAATACTCATATCGCCTTTAATCACGTTCCATAATTCCGGCATTTCATCCAGACTGGTAGAACGCAGCATTTGGCCAAAAGGTGTTAAACGCTCATTGTCCGGCAATGGCTTACCCTGCTCGTCCACAGCATCTTTCATGGTGCGGAATTTGATCATTTCAAATGGCTTACCATTTAAACCTGGACGCACTTGACGAAATAATACCGGCGAACCTAAATTTTTTTTCACTTTATGTGCCACATAAAAATACAACGGTGACAGTAAAATCAGGGCAATGGAGGCAATAATAATATCGAGGAGGCGTTTTAGCATGGTCTTATCCTTGTGCAACCCAATCAGAAAATTTTTGTGAAAGTTCCTGACGGTTAAACTGAGAACGAGCTAAATTCTGTGCATTTTCTCCCATGACAACAAGCTCATCACGATGATCTGCCGCATATTCCAACGCATCGGCAAAAGCTTGAGGATTTTCAGGTGGCACAGCAAAACCACAATGTTTTTGTTGAATTAATTCCGCTAACCAGCCAGGATAGTTATTCAACACAGGCAAACCAGCTGCAATATAATCAAAGAACTTGTTTGGAGAAGTACCATAATAAAATGCAGGGACATTTGCTAAAATCTGTAAACCAATATCTGCACTTGCCATTAAACCAGCAAGTTTAGTTTTATTTACGGGATCATGAAAAACAATATTAGCTAATTTCAGTTGCTGAGCACGCGCCACTAAAGGTTTCTTCTGCATACCATCTCCAACCAAAACTAATTTTATATCATCTCTACCTCTTTTCTGTAGCTCGACAGCAACATCAATTACAGCATCCAAGCCATTTGCCAAGCCATGTGTTCCCGTAAAAATTGCCATTAAATCAGTATTTTTTACCTGCTCAGGACGCCAAGCCTGTTGTTCTTGGGCAAAAATATCTAAATCACAACCATTTGGAATAGAGGCCACTTTTTTTGGATCAATACCACGTTTGACAATACCTTCCACAATACCAGGCGAAAGACCGACCAAACGGTCAGCCGAACGGTATGAAATCCATTCAAGAACTGACATCATCCATAAGACAACCGGATTTTTAATGACTCCCATCGCTTTAGGCAGTTCGGGCCATAAATCACGGACTTCAAATACAAAGGGCTTGCGTCTAAGCCATTTTGCAAAAATGCCAGGAATACCTGCAGTGAGCGGTGTGGTCGTGGCAAACAGCACATCATATTTTTCGGTCAAGGCTACTTTGATCGATTTGAAAGCAAAACTAAGAAAAATCAAAATCCGCTTTAAAAAACTTAGGCTGTTCGAGTAAGGTAATTCAAATTCAATAATATCAATGCCATCTACATTTCCTTTACGCACGCCTTTATCAAAGGGCTGTGTTAAGCCAGTCTGGCCAGCGCCAAAGGAGCCGCATACCATCGTTACTTGATGACCATTGCGAATCAGCGACTGCGCCATAGCATAGGAGCGGATACCTGCTGATCCTTTGGGAGTAGAAAAGTGCTGATGGAAATATAGAATTTTCATGAGATCTCTTTAATGACCGTAGTTATTGTTGAGGAATGCTTCACCTTCACTTCTAACACCGGCAAAACAGTCTTTTGATAGTAGTAACGAGACTCAAATCCAGAGGAAAGTGTAATTTCAGCCTCAGTATTTGCTTTAATTTCGATTGAAATTCTGCCATTGGAAAGTGTGCCGCCGTTCAGCTCCCATGAGCCAGGCTGCAGACGCCAGCGTAAAACAGCCGATTCTTTAAATCCCGACACGCTGTCTATAACAATAATTTCTTTATGATGCAGACTGACCTGCCTTTGATGCTGGCATCCCCAAAAATCGGCATATCCGCAGGAAAATTTATCTTCTGAATATGCTAAGTTTGATGGCTTCAGCCATGCGCCAAATAAAAAGCGGCTTAATCTTGGCATTTGCAAATGCCCGTCAAACTGAACAGTATTGTGGCTGGCAGGTCCGCTAAAATAATCTAGATCTTCAGCAGTAGAATTATAACTATATGTACCGCCGTCTCTAAGTATATTTTGGCCATTGCACCACACATCCAAATGCAAAGCATCACATTGGCTAGGCCTGAATTTGAATACCGGCAGTTTAAAAGCAATAAAAAAATTATCATGCTCAGCGGAAATTAAACCGCTGGACTTAAAAAATTTATTTTTATTCGGCGAAACAAAAGCGGGCTGATATGTTTTATCTAAACCAAAGAATGTTAAGGGCTGATCATAGCTGCCTGCTTCTGTATAATAGCTCTGCCCAGCAAATAAAGTACTTGCCAGCTGCACACTCGGCCTGAAATCACGATAGTCTGTATTCGAAACAGGGAGCAATTTTGCGCCATCATTAGCGCCTAAATTTGGCACATCGCCATTTTCCTGTGTCAAGACAAACAGCCAATCGGCAGCTTTATGCAATTGACTGTACATAGAAGCGGAAAACTCAGGCAGTTTAAGTTTTCTTCTGATAATTTCACTTAAACAGTAAGAATCCAGCATTACACGGTGGTAATTGATTGAATACTGACTGAACCCTCCATCAGCCATAATCAGCTTAGACGCACGGTTTTCTAGCCATTTACGCCCCATCTTTGCCCATTTTGTATATTGCTTGGATGGAATTAAGCTATTCAGTAAAGATCCACCGATAAATAAGGCAGCCGCTTCTGAAGTTCCATGATTATTATCTTGTGCAATCGCATAATCAATCGTAGGAGCAATTCGCTTTAAATGAATTTCTATAAGTGCCAGCACATTCTGCGATGGTGACTTCAATTGATCCAAACCAATTAACGCGCTGATCAAATGCATTATACGGATAGAGGCTTCCTGACCACATTTCCAATTGGGGCCGAGGTATGCAGAATTATTCTCACACCAGTTATTCAACCATTGATCAAGCTGAACCAATTCAGCATGGTCATGACTTTCATGATGTTTTAAAACAAAGTGAAGCAGCCAGTCAAAACGGGATGCCTCCCAGATGCCTTTAATATCCCCTACATTGGCATCAAAGTCAGGGATTTCAAACCAGGATTTTGCAGTATGGGCAAAATTAGCCTCTGTTAAAGGGCTATAAAACCAATTGGGATACTGACCTATGGTATAAGACTTCCAGCCAAAAGCTGTAAGCTGATATGAAGGCTCAAACACTGTTTCTTGCTGTTGAGGGTGTGCAAAAAAAGAGCCTGAAGGCATCTGTGCAGCAATTTTCTGCACAGGGTTTAAACCAGTTTTAACACCAGCACGATACTTAAATACTCTGAATAAATTTAAGAGCCCTAGGCTTAAAGCTGTTTGAGCTTTCACTTTTACACTCATGCTTGCGACCGTAAAATTTCCGTTGCCTGAATTGTAATTCGAGCCACTTCAAAAATTTCATCCGCTGGGATAGGAGCCTCTTTACCGTCACGAATACTCGCAACAAAAGCAGCTGCACATGCATCTTGCCCTTTATCTTGACGCCATAGATTCATTTTACTAAATCCAGGCCAGCCAAAGCCTTTAAGCTTTCTGAAATTATCCAGCTGCAGTACGCGCCCTGCTGTAAATACCTCTACACGCTCTTTAGGGAAATTTGAAGCGCCATTCGCCAAATAGAAAATAGTGCCAAACGAACCATCTTCAAAACCTAAAGTAATAGAAGCTTTATCTTCTAATACTTGAACTGCATCTGTATCACCCATGCGGCGCGCCTGTACAGAAACAATTTTTGAGCCAGCCAAGAAACGCATTAAGTCGATAAAGTGGCATGCTTCACCAATAATTCGTCCGCCGCCAACAGTATTATCCTGAGTCCAGTGATCTGCAGGAATCGCACCAGCATTCATCGTCATAATAAAGCTTTTGGGTTCTTTCACACTGTTCAATAATGACTTCATTTTTTGAACTTGCGGTGCAAAACGGCGATTAAACCCAACCATTACACGTGAAAACTGATCTTTTTCAATATTTCTGTTATAAACTTGCTCAATTTTCTCAATTTCTGCAATCGTCAGTGCAATCGGTTTTTCTACAAAAACATTCTTATTCGCGGCTAAAGCTTTTTCAACAAAATAAGCATGGCTATTATGGCGTGTTGCAATAGCAACTGTATTAATATCTTTATTATTTAACAATGCGTCAATATCAGTAGAAGCTTCAGCAAACCCAGCTTTTTCGCCATGAATAACACCATTAATTCCGCCTGATGTCACAATTGTATGCAGCTGTGATGAGGCTTTTTTAAAGGCGGGGATCAGTATGCGTGAAGCATAGTTTCCTGCACCAATGAAACCAACTACGGCATTTTTTGGTTCAATATGAATTGGATTTAAAATGACATGCTTTTCTAATCTCGTTTCAACTGGCGAGTTATATTGCAGCAAAATGCCTAGACCAGACTTATCTTGCGTCAATACATCATATGCTTGCGGCGCATCTTCAAATTTGAATCGGTGGGTAATTAAAGGTTCAAGATTTAAAGTCCCTGCAGACATCATATCCAGTACAGCAACGAAGTTGCGCTGTTCTGTCCAGCGCACAAAACCTAAAGGATAATCCTGACCCTTTTCTTCATAGGTAGCATCATAACGTCCTGGGCCATATGAACAAGAAACTTGGAAACTGAGTTCTTTTTCATAGAAGTCTGCACGATTTAACTCTAAACCTGTTACACCAACTAAAATAATACGTCCGCGTTTGCGACTCATACGTGCGGCTTGTGTAACAGGATCACTCACTTTAGTTGATGCAGTAATAATGACACCATCTACCCCTGCACCACGGCTAAATGCTAAACCTGCAGCAACAGGGTCTTCACCTTTGGCAGGGTTACAGACTTCTGCACCAAACTGCTTAGCCAATTCGAGTTTGCTTTGGTCAAAGTCAATCGCCAGTACACGGCAGCCATTTGCTCTTAACATTTGAATGGTGAGCAAACCAATTAAGCCTGCACCTGTAACCACAAAGCTTTCACCTATAGTTGGTTGGGCCAAGCGAATACCTTGCAAGCCAATACTGGCAACAACTGTAAAAGAAGCTGCTTCATCAGTTACATTGTCGGGTATTTTTGCACAGAGGTTTTTTGGTACTTTGACCATGTCTGCATGCGGACCATTTGAAACGACACGATCACCGACTTTAAAGTCTTCTATCCCTAATCCAACCTCATGAACTACACCTACATTACAATAGCCAAGTGGTAAGGGTTGTGCCAGTTTAGACTTTACTGCGTCATAAGTAGTAAGCAGCCCATCTGTCTGGACTTTCTCAAGTACCATTTTTACTTTTTCTGGTTGTTGGCGAGCTTTGTCTAACATAGAAGCTTTACCAAAGCCGACCAACATTCGCTCTGTGCCCGCTGAAATAAGCGAAGTAGTGGTAGAAATAAGTAAATGCCCTTTAGAGCACTGTGGTACTGGTGCTTCTGTTACGGTTGTACCGCCTTTTGCCATATCCTGAAGGATTTGTTTCATTTATTAATCCTATTTAAAATTGCTTTAAATTTACCAGTTGAGGATTTCTGGATAGAGTCTGGATATTTAAAAATCAAGCTCATTTCTGCAGAAATATACTCTTTGAATAAATCTGAAACTTTTCTTTCAAAGTCAGTCCTTTCACCCAAACCTGAGAGGACTGCATTAAATATAACTTCACCATATTTTTCTTGAACAATCTGGACTTCTAATGCTTCAAAAGTATCTCTAAATAGATACCCACAACGCATCACACGGCGTCCATCAGGTGTAATAAGATAGTCATCCTGACGTCCTTCAACTGACAATATAACCTGGCTCTCTCTTCCACATGCACACTTAAAGTTTGGTGGGGCAAAAATAGCAATATCTCCAGTATTATAACGAATTAAAGGCATAGCTTTATTATAAAAAGCCGTTCCAATTAATCTTCCTTTAATTGAACCGTCACTTAGAATCTCTTGGTCAGCTAATTCAATATGACAAAACTCGAAGTCTTCGTGATAAAAACCATGTTCACATTTGGAAAAATTACAATTTCCTTCAGTTAGACCATATTGATCAGTTATAGTTGCATTCGTCCATTTATTTATAGAATCTGCTTGATAGTCTAATAAATTTTCCGCGCCACAAAATATAACATCAGGTTTATTCTTTAACACTAATCCTTTTGAAAGTGCTAATCTTGATAAATCAGATATAATACTAGGGTAACCTGAATAAAATTTTGGGTGAATAGAGTTAAGAAAATCTACTATAACTTCTATATTTTGTTCATTTATATGCTTAGAACTGATAAGATATTGTTTTTGGAAAGCATTATATCTCCAATAAGGAGGCTCCTTTTGACTTTCACTGACAATAGGTTTTCCGGTAAAGTTTACACTTATATCTTTAAAGTTTATGGAAAATCTATTTCTATGACGAATCCAAATAGCCCATTGCATAGCTATACTTTCTTTATCCTTACAGATAGTTAATGCCTTACCTGTCGTACCACTCGTACTATAAATTTGATTATTCTCATTTACTAAAGTTTTCATATCAAATTTTAGAATATCTTCCTTATTTAAAATCGGAAAATCTTTTAAAATTTGGAAAGGATTATTGAGTATAGCTGTTTCAGAAATAGATGAAAATTTATCTCTATAAAATGGATGGTTAGTGCAGCCTAATAAAATATCTTTTAATTTATTTTCCTTATAAATCTTAATATTATCAAGACTATAATACTGTGACTCATTAAGAAATTTTAATTTTCGATCAAAATCTTTATTAAAACGAACTTTAGACTCTTTATAGCCATAAAGTGTACAAAGAAAATTTTGAATAAATATAGGAGAATTAATATAAAAATTATAAAACTTCATATTACTTTAAATCCTTAAGAGTTAATTAAAGATAAAATTAATTTTTTTTGTTTTTCCCACTTTTCCTCAGGTGAAATATATTGATTCAAAAGTTGATTTTCTGAACATTTTAATAGTTGTTCTTGTAAAGGTAAATCATTAAGGACATTAAAAATTTTATTAGCAATATCTTCGGGAGAAAATGGATTAAAAAATACAGCTGCATCCCCACATAACTCACGAGCAAAATCTAGATCAGATGTAAATAATAATTTTTTACTGATAAATGTTTCAGGGTATACAGCAGAAGATACTTCTGCAATGGTAGGTAAAATAACACAATCATTTTTTTTATATATTTCACTAATTACATTATTTCTAACGGGGCCATAAGTATTAAAATATTCCTGTACATTCTTGTGTTCAGCTAAAGTGAGAATTTTACTCCATGCTGATGAATCTTTAGCAAGAAGAAAATTAAAGGTAATATAAAGAGAATATTTTTCTTTAAGTATGTATGCTACATCTACTAATCTTTCCAAGTTTTTGTGAGGATAATATGCAGTAGGAACAAAAAAATCATATTTGTTTTTCTTGTTTATTAATTTAAGATCCTCATTCATATTAAATTTATTATTAAAACTATTCTCTACTACAAAAATTTTATTTTCATCAATATTAAATTTACTTTTAACTAATGATTTAAAGGTATTAGTCTCTACTACAACATAATCAAAGTTATTTCTGATTTGAAATTTCCTTAAAAAATGCAATAAATTAATTCTTAATTTTTTCATAAGATTATTTGCATGTAACTTATTTACAGTTTCGCCGTACACCATTAAAGGCAATGCAAAACCTTGAATACTTTTTGCCTTAGGTTTCCAGTATGAAGGACCAAAAACAATAAACACAAGGTCAGGTTTAAATTTTTTTTCAAGTTCACTGAGTTCTTTTCCTTGCTTAAATTTAAAGAAACTTGAAGCATTTGGAAAAACATAATAATTGGTTTTAGGTTTTAAGTTAACATCAATCTGCTCATCGACTTGAGGAGAAACAATAATTAAAAGATTATCTATAAATTTATCTTTTAAAATATTATTAATAAAGTTAACCGCTACTTGAACACCTCCACCTACTGATTGAAGTGTAGCATCTACCATTAATTTCATAGATTAACCTCTATTAAGTCTAGGATATTTAATTACTAAAAACTTATAAAAATAGTAAAAAATTAAACCAAAAATTAAAATATAAATTGATTTTGAATAACCTACTTGAAGTGAACCTCTCATCCCTACAAAAATAAAAATAGTTATTGAAGCTAAATATATAGAAAACAACCTTAGTGATAACGTTGCAAATAAACTATTCAAAGAACTTAAAATCAATCCTAAAAAAAATGCAAATAGTAAAGATAACCATCCAAGGTCTACGAATAACCACCCATACATTGTTGGGTGAATTGTACCAAAAGTCCAACCAAATCTATCAAATGCAAGCATAGAGGGTATATCTACAATAGAAAAATCCCTAACCCCTAGTAAAAAAGATGGTACTAAACCTGTGGAAATTAAAAATATTGTAGCTTTACCTGTAGTTAATGAATAATAATACTCAGTATTTTGAAATATATAATAAAGTACACTAGTAGCAGAATCTCGAGAAAATAGAATATCAAACAAATTAAATCCTTTATCACCATTTGCTACATATCTTACAAATCTCATTAAAAAAATTGATACTAATCCAATTAATAACAAATTAATTAGATTACTAATTTTTTTTCCCATTGAAGCAAAATAAATAAATATTACTCCAATAGCAGGAGCTAAATAGGGTCTTTCAGAAAGAACAAAAGATATAAATATAGTAGGAAATAAATTAACAAGAGCTATTTTTTTCTTTCCTGATAATGCTAATGTCAGAGAAGCTGAAGTAAATAGGCATATTAGTAAGGAACTTATCTGATAAAAAATATTAGATTCTTTCTCAAAATTAGTAGCAAACCATTGACCTTTAAAATTTAAGAGAAGAACAATTAGTGAGATATAATTAAATATAACCATCATATATTCAAACTGATGATTATTAGGAATCTTAAATTCCTTTTTCGAATTATTTACTAGCTTAGTACCTATAAATAAAAAAAGATTAACGAGAAAAATAAAACTGGACATATATAACATATCTGTATTATTAAAATCATACACATGATTAATATCTTGTAATTGTAAATATAACTCCAATTCATTATCTTTATCTAATTTTAAAGAAACCACGTCAATTAACAAAGGGAGGCCAACAAAAAATATAGAGCACCCCCAAAATAATATTACAATACTATTTTTTCTATATTCTAATAAGAATGCATAAAAACTTAAGATCAAGTTAATAATTGAAAAAAATAACATTTTAACTTACCAAATCTTTAATTAAAGAAAACATATTTATAGATTCATAATACTCATTACTTTTTTCTTCTAAGTCTTTAATATTCAAATTTGATACTTTATCTATAATTATCTCTACTTCCAGATCGATACAAATTCCTGCTCCCTTTAAGCTTGAATCATTTAAACCTAAACAATTATTTGCTATAAATGGAATACCAAATCCTGAGTATTCCCAAACTTTATTTGGTGCACAATATAGGTTATTTAGGTTTACTAAATCATAACTCATTATACCTATATTGGCATAGCTAGTTAATTCAAGATGATAAGGGGGGGTAAAGTTACCTAAATAAAAAATATTATTTGAGGTATTTAATAATTTATCTACATACCCATGATCAAGGCCTAATAGCCAGAAATCATAATCTTCAAGACTTTTCATAGCTTCAGCAATTGGCATTAAGTTTCTATCAGAACTAATGTGTCCTTGATAAATAATAATAGGTTTATTCCGCCAGTATTTTTCAATAGCATTTTTAGTTTGAACTGTTGTTGGTTCTAAATACTTTTTTCTTGGATGATTTAATGGCTTATTAGGTAATATAAATGGTCTTTTCTTTAATTTTAACCAAACTTGTAATATACCTGCACGATTTGGTTCGGGTACTACTACCTTATAAGCTTTTTGAGCAATAAGTTTTATTGATTCTAACTTTCTAGGATAGGTATCATATAACTCATGTAACTGAAGAATATATTTATTTGTATTAAGAAAATTTAAACCTTTACAAGCTTGTGCTGTATCTAGCGAGGCAATCCAAACTAAATCATCCTCTTTTAATTTCTCTGTAAAAGTTTTTTGGACAAATTTTCTAAAAAAATAATAATTGGATATTTTTTTAGCTACTCCCACTTTATGTGTCTGAGTAATAATAAACTCTTCAAAAAGTGGGTGATTTATTTCTGTTTCTTTAGTAGAGACTAATTTCACATTATATTCTTCAGTGTTCAATAAACAATCAATCACTGTCATTACAGGGGGTAGTGTTATAAGATGAGATCTTAAAACAACCCAAATAGTTTTATTTTTTTGCATAATTTAACACCTTATAACTTAAACTTTGCACTATACTTAAAGTCAGGTAGGCTATGAAAAATGCCCACGATAATGCTGCTGAAATTTTATATGTAGAAAAAATAAATGTAACCCCGAGCAATACAACTGCCCAAATTATATTCATATAAAACCCAAACCAAGCTTTTCCAACTGAAGGCCAATAACTAGCAAAAACTGCATTTAAGCTAAACAGTATAATTGTACCTAGCATAATATAATAATTGTTTACTAGATCTACAGAATGATCATTAACAATTAAGAAAAATATTTTTTGGAAGACGAATAAACAGAAAGCCACTACTAGAGAAAATAAAAAATTATTCTTCGCTATTTTCAAGAAATTTGTTTGATCATTTTCATTTCTACTTGAAAATTTTGAAATAAAATAACCATTCAATGCATTAGGAATAAAGATTGCGACCAAGTAGATTTGATATACTATATTAAAATATGCTAATTTCTCCAATCCATCATCTTGCATAGTTACTATTTTAAATGCCAAACCTATAACTGGAGCTACTAACAAACCTGACAAAATTACAGGAATTGAAAGCCCTTTAAATTTCTTATATATTTTTACTTTTTCATCAATATTATCAGATTTAATCTTTAATAATTTTGTTTTATTAACAGAGTGAAAATTAATCAAAAATAATAAAGACCTATATGCTAATAGACTAAGCAATACACCTATGACTTTAAGCTCAATAATTAGATACAAAGAGATAGGGAGAAAAATCAAAAAACTAGCAAAATTATTTAAAAAAATTCTTTTAAAATCCTTAAACCCGACTAAAACTGCTTCACTAATTGAATTTAATGAGCTAAATAGTGAGAAAAGGAATATAAAAGAAAAAATCTGCCATGTAGGAATTTTATTAATATTATCTAAATAGAATGTATAAATAAAACCCGCCATAATGACAGAAAATAAAAAGGAAAAGAAATAATTATATTTTACAAATAAAGAAGTAAAGCTAGAAAAACCTTCACGTGAAACCACACTATTCACGGCAACTGAAGCACCCATTCCAGAAACAGCACCAATTGTTGCTGTCATAGCCAGAAGTAAAGATATTACCCCATAATCTTCAGGTAATAATAACCGAAAGCTAACTATATTGATCAACAATATAATCATCTTTGAGGCAATATTTGCCCCAAGAGAAAAGAAAATATTATTCATTCGTATTAAATACCTACGGTATTTAAAATATACTCACTTGTTCTTGTCATATTTTTAAATTTACGGTGTGCTACTAAAATCAAATGAATATCTGCTTGAGAGCAATTATTAAAATCAATTAACCTTACATTTGAAGGTAGCTCTGATGGCAAGCTCTGAATATTGGGTTCAATAGCTAAAATATTTAAGCCTTGTTCAGCTAATTGTTTGGTAATTTCTAAAGCTGGACTTTCACGCAAGTCATCAATATCCGGTTTAAAAGCTAAGCCATAACAAGCTACAGTTACATCTTTAATGGTTTTTTCAGGGTTCGCCTGTAAAAACTCTGCAATCTTTATTTTCACTTGATCAATCACCCATTCAGGTTTACTGTCATTCACTTCACGTGCAGTACGAATTAAACGTGCTTGTTCTGGTGTTTTAGACACAATAAACCATGGATCAACCGCAATACAGTGCCCGCCTACTCCAGGACCTGGCTGTAAAATATTGACTCGCGGGTGACGATTCGCAAGCTGAATCAACTCCCATACATTTATATCTAACTTGTCACAAATAATAGAAAGCTCATTAGCAAAGGCAATATTGACGTCACGGAATGAATTCTCTGTCAATTTGCACATTTCTGCAGTACGAGCATTGGTTTCAATACATGCACCTTTTACAAAAACCTTGTATAAATCAATTGCCGCTTGCGAACAGCGCGGGGTCATTCCTCCCACAATACGATCATTACTAATTAGCTCTTGCAATACCTTGCCAGGTAATACACGCTCTGGGCAGTGAGCAATTAGAATATCCGCCTGTTCACCAACCTGCTGAGGGAAAGTCAAATCTGGACGAGCCTCACTCAGCCATGCCGCCATTTGTTCAGTTGCACCTACAGGCGAAGTAGATTCTAAAATAACTAAATTCCCTTTCACCAACTGTGATGCAAGCGCTTTCGCTGCAGATTCAATATATTTTAAGTCTGGTTCATGGTTATCTTTAAAAGGGGTCGGTACAGCTACAATATAAGCATCTGCAGCAACAGGGCTTAATTGTGCAGAAAGCTTTTGTTGTGCAACAACGTCACGCACTAAAGCATCTAGGTCTGGTTCTACAATATGAACCTTGCCCTGATTAATCAAATCTACCGCATGTGGGTTAACATCTACACCTGTAACTTTTACCCCATGCGCAGCAAAGGTAGCCGCAGTTGGTAAACCGATATAACCTAAACCAATGACACAAATATGTTTGAACTTCTGCATTTTTTACTCAATTTATTTATTTAAAGCACGAATAATTTGTTGACTCGCTGTACCATCACCATACGGGTTGTGCGCTGCCGCCATCGTTTGGTACAAGTCTGTATTTTCTAATAGCTCAATCACAGACTGTTGTATAAGTGCTGCATCTGTGCCTACAAGTTTGACTGTTCCTGCCTCTACCGCTTCTGGGCGCTCGGTTGTATCTCTCATCACCAATACTGGCTTACCCAAAGAAGGGGCTTCTTCCTGAATACCGCCAGAGTCGGTTAAAATCAAATAACTGTGGTTCATTAAATACACAAAAGGTAAGTAGTCTTGCGGTGCTATCAAATAAATATTAGAAATACCCGATAGCAATTCATTCACAGGCGTTTGTACATTCGGGTTTAAGTGTACAGGGTACACAATTTGCACATCAGGATACTGTTTTGCAATATTTGCCAAAGCTGAACAGATATTTAGAAAGCCTTGACCAAAGTTCTCACGACGATGTCCTGTGACTAAAATCAGTTTTTTAGTAGAATCCAAGAAATCGAATTGCTGTTCAAATTGAGAAATAATCTCTTGATCATTTTCAACTTTTTCTTTTACAGTTAATAACGCATCAATAACTGTGTTACCTGTAATCGTAATATTTTCAGGGCTAATATTTTCTTTAATTAAATTATTATAAGAAGACTGTGTAGGCGCAAAATGATAGTTTGCTAAAGCGCCTGTAAGTTTGCGGTTCGCTTCCTCAGGCCACGGAGAATAAATATCCCCTGTGCGCAGTCCTGCCTCAACATGGCCGATTTTAATTTTATGATAATATGCAGCCAAAGACGCCGCAAAAGTTGTAGCCGTATCGCCATGCACCAATACAACGTCTGGAAGCCAATCTTTAAAAACCTGCTCCAAACCTTTCAAAACACCGGAAGTAATATCAGAAAGGGTTTGGCCGGGTTTCATCAAATTTAAATCGAAATCCGGGATAAGATCAAAAAGTTCTAGTACCTGATCTAACATTTGCCTATGTTGACCTGTCACACAAACTTTTGTTTCAAAGCAACTATCTTGTTGTTTTAATTGCAGTGCTAACGGCGCCATTTTAATAGCTTCTGGTCTTGTACCAAATACTAGCAATACCTTTTTTTTCACTTTACCTGCCTTTTTAATGAATATGATCTGGCCACTTCGGAGTACCTTATTTAAACTCTTGACTAGGCTTACCAAAATCACTCTTTAATAATCTTAAAATGCTTAATCTCACTTTACTGCTTACTGAGTCCGCATGTTTCGGCACGAATAGTATCAGAAAACAATAAAATTTCTATTATGATTTGTGCTCAAATAACTTAAATTATAAAGTAATGTATATTTTTTGTGAAAATTTGGTATTTTATTTAATACAATTATTATCTGTTATAAACCTAATTTTTCCCTTTAAAAAAACTGATAATAAGTTACAAATTGTTATGTATATAACTGGTAACTTCGGTAGAATAACTCCAATTTGAATGAATCTAAAAATTAATATTTAGGAAAGCCTGTGCGACACTTTCGATTAGCTGTTTTATTGGCATGTGGTATTACCACTACAGGGTGTGCAATCACCTCTGGTCTACAAACAAATGACTTACCTAGTGAGGGTGTTTATCAAACTGATCTAGGCACTACAGTAAATGTCATTAAGATAGATCAAGAATCAATTATGGCTGCTCAGCCTGCTGTACATAATATTCAACAAGAATATACTCATCTTTTTAGTACATCGCACCGCAGCTATCAGTTGAGTCCGGGTGATATTTTATCTATCTATTTATGGGCTTATCCAGAACTTACCTCTGCAAGTAATATTACGAGTGATCAGTCTGCACAAGCGAATGGCTTCCAGATCGATTCAGATGGCTATATTCATTTTCCAATTATTGGACGCTATCAAGCTTCAGGAAAATCAGTAGCCCAGGTCAATCGTGAATTACGTAGTCAGTTATCACGTTACTTAAAGACTCCAGATGTCATCGTTCGGGTATTATCATATCAAGGTAAAAGATATTCGGTTCAGGGCAATGTTGTAAAAGGTGGACAGTTTTATCTCAATGATCAACCTGTGAGTGTTTATACAGCATTAGGAATGGCAGGTGGTATCAATCCTGAGCAAGGTGATAATACTTCTATTACATTAGTTCGTGAAGGACGTTCCTATAGTTTAAATACCTTAGAATTAGAAAAAGCAGGATTCTCTCTACATAATTTATTAATACAGCCTAATGACACCCTATATGTCAATAATCGTGAGAATCAAAAAATTTACGTTATGGGTGAGTCAGGTAAAAACCAGTCACTACCTATACGTGACCAAGGCATGAGTCTTAGCGATGTAATTGGGGAAAGCTTGGGATTAAATCCACTTTCTGCTAGTCGCAGCAAAATCTATGTAGTACGAAGTAATATAAATTCTCCAATGACAGAAATATATCATATGGATCTCAGTAATATTGGGGACTTTGGCCTAGCAAATCAGTTTAAAATGCGTAGCAATGATATTGTTTATGTAGATGCTTCAGGTCTTGCACGCTGGCAACGTGTAGTTAACCAGGTTATTCCTTTCTCAAATGCATTGTATAATTTAGATCGTTTGGGGAACTAATGAAAATTAACAATATTTTAGTGGTTTGTATTGGCAATATTTGTCGTAGCCCAATGGCAGAATATTTTTTAAAACAGGAATATCCTCATTTAAATATTGAATCTGCAGGTATTTCTGGTTTAATTGGCCATGCAGCTGATGAAAAAGCGAGTCTGTGTATGCAACGCTTTGGAATTGATATGAGTCCTCATGTTGCAAAAAAACTGAATGCAGAACTCATTAAAAAAGCCGACCTGATATTAGTTATGAGCCAAAATCAGCAAAAACATATAGAACAAACCTGGCCTTTTGCTAAAGGTAAAACCTTTAGACTGGGGCATTGGCAAAGTAAAAATATTGCCGATCCTTATCAGCATGATCAAACAGTCTTTGATGAAACTTGTAGATTGATTCAAGACTGCATTACCGACTGGAAAAAATATATTTAAGTTTTTTAATATTTTCACTTTTTGATATTTAAATTATGAGCCAAACTGCCAATACCGAAGATACTATTGATCTGAAGGAATTATTTTTTTCCTTAATTGCTCAATGGAAACTGATCACGATCTGCATATTATTAAGTTTAATTGCAGCTTTATTATATCTAAGGATCACTCCAGATACCTATAACGTAGATGCCCTGGTACAAGTAGAAGATAATAAAGGTGCATCAGCAGCTTTATTAGGTGATCTTTCTAATATGATTGAGCAAAAATCTCCTGCTCAAGCTGAAATCGAGATTTTAAAATCGCGTCTTGTGCTTGGTTCAGTGATTAACCAGTTAAACTTGGACCTTGTAATTTCTGGTACTGAAGATTCGATCTGGAATCGATTATTAAAAAATCATAATTATGATATCCAATATACGACAAAATCAGTACTCTTCAAAGATAATGAGCAAAGTTTTGATGTAAGACAGTTTGATATTCCGAACTATTTTAAAAATAAAAATCTGTTATTAAGTTTCGATCATAATAAATATAATCTAACTGATGCCGAAACAAATGAAATTATATTTACTGCTCCTTTAAACCAAGCCAGTCAAATTCAATCAAGATATGGTCTTTGGAAAGTCGCCATTTATAGTAAAGATCCCTTAGATTCTACTTATAATATTAAAAAGCTGACTTTGCCTGCGGCAGTGCAACGCATACTTAATAATTATTCAGTGGCTGAAAAAGGTAAAATGACGGGTGTACTTGGATTAAATTATCAGGGCCAAGATAAACAGCATATTACTCAAGTATTGAATGCCATCTTAACAGCCTATAGCCAGCAAAATATTGAACGTCGTTCAGCTGAATCTGCCCAAACATTGAAGTTTCTAGATGAACAACTCCCTGAGTTGAGCCAACAGCTAGATCAGGTAGAACGTGAATTTAACCAGTTCCGTCAACAATATAATACTGTGGACTTAACTAAAGAATCAGAACTGTATTTGACTCAGAGTATCGCTCTAGAAACACAAAAAGCCGAACTTGAACTTAAAGTTGCTGAAGCTTCTGCACGTTATACTGAAGAACATCCAGTAATGGAACAAATGAATGCTCAACTTGGTGCAATTAATAGCAAAATTGCAGCATTGGGTAATACTTTAAAGCAGCTTCCTGATTTACAGCGTCGTTACTTACAACTTTATCGCGAGGTTGAAGTTAAACAACAGTTATATACCGGATTACTTAATACTTATCAGCAGCTTCGCATCGCTAAAGCCGGTGAAATTGGTAATGTCCGTATTGTTGATACTGCTGTAGAACCTATTGAACCGATTAAACCAAAAAAATTACAGATTATAATTCTATCTATTTTCTTAGGCGTTTTTTTAGGAACATTACTTGCTTTATTACGCAATATGATGCGTTCAGGTATTAAGGATTCAGCACAAATTGAAAGAGAGCTAGATCTGCCTGTATATGCAACAGTTCCGCGGTCTCCTATTCAAGAAAGTCGTATCAATTTACTGAAAAAGAAAAAGAGCATCCCTATTCTTGCGGTTAAGGATAGTAGTGATATTGCAATTGAAAGCTTACGCAGTATGCGTACTGCAATCCATTTTGCTTTGAGTAATGCCAAAAATAATATTATTGCACTTTCGGGTCCGGCCCCTGAAATTGGTAAATCATTTATTACTACCAATCTAGCAACTATTTTGGCTCAAAGCGGAAGCCGCGTATTAGTGATTGATGGTGATTTACGTCGTGGTTATTTAAATAAATATTTTAATAAAGAAGTACAACCAGGGTTATCTGAATTATTAAATCATCAAAATAGTTATGAAGATGTAGTTCAAAACTCACAGGTTGATAATTTATTCTTTGTTACTCGAGGTAAAAGTCCAGTAAATCCATCTGAATTACTGAGTACAGATAAGTTTAAAGTTTTTCTTGACCAAGCTTCTGCTAGTTTTGATTACGTATTGATTGATACACCACCAGTATTAGCTGTGACCGATGGTATCATCATTGCACAGTATGCTGGTGTAAATCTATTAATTGCACGTCATGGTAAAACACAAATTAAAGAGCTTGAGATTACTGTCACTCGTTTTGAACAGGCTAATGTGAAAGTTAATGGTGTTATTCTGAATGATGTACAAAAAGGACCAGGTAATGGTTATGGGTACGGATATAACTATGCGTATGCTTATAAGGCTTCAAAAGATGGTGATTAAGATAAATTTAATTTATAGCAATTAAATTTGTCTTAAATATAAAGATAACCTCATTGTTATCATAAAGCTTCAAACTAAGGTAGAGTAATCAAATTAGTTTGAAGCTTTTTATATTTATCCTACTATGAAGTTAGTTATAGTCTTATAATGACTGATAAAATTAAAAATAATTATTTAATATAACCCGAATCCTGCTTAAGCCGATGACTTCATAATTTGAATTGTTGGCTTATTTTTATGGATCAGTTGATATGCACACAAGGACGCGTAAATCCCTCCTAGAAATCCATGAACACTACGTGCTTTGCTTGTCACTAAATTGTACTAACCTTTCAATAAACTGAATAAAGTCTCTATCTTATTGCGCTGTTTTAAGTGATATTTATCTGACTCAGAAAGTTGTATAGCCTGCATATTTTTTCGATGATAGGTAATTAAATCAATACCTTGCTCTTTCAACCTACTCTTCAGTTCTTGACTAATATAGCCACGATCTCCATACAACTTTGCTTCCATCTTTTGAACGAGTCTCTCAACCATTTTGATATCAGCCAAATGTCCATTGGATAAAGCAGAACAAGCAATTTCACCAAATTGATTCATCACAATATGTAATTTACAGCCATAAAACCAGCCCATTGAGCTTCTACCACGTGATGCAATTTGGACTAATGATTTATGGCGTTGAATACGTTGATTTTTACAAACTGGCAGAGTTGTTGAATCAATCCATAAATATTGTGTACCTTGGCCTTTCATTAGCGCCACATGTAAAGCGTGTAGAGCTAATTGATGTCTATTAATCAGATGAATCATCCGTTGGTAACAGGGTAAGCTTTTAAATAAATGATTTTTATCCTGTTTCAACCATGTGAAAAATGCTTTGAAATTAGTGAAATGAGAACATTTATACCAGATCGCGATAAAAGTGATTTCTGAGATACTCAAGTGAGCGGTTCGGACTCTGGAGAAACGACGACTTTGTTTAAGGAAATTCCAGTAGGTTGCTTCAAATTTAAGAAAGAAATCATCAATTACGCAAAATAATTCGGTACTATTAAACATCGGGACTAGAGTTTTAAGTTTTGTGTGGTAACTCAACTGATGGCTCTAGTCCTCTTATTTTTCAAGTCAATTTTTTATCCGCGATTCGGGTTAATATAAGATTATTTACTTACTTCAATAAATTCAAATACTAACCTTAATTCTAAACGATCAAAATTTAACTATCTATTTTTATATTATTAATATCATTAGCATCTTATTTAGATATTAAATTATTAATAAACTCTATTTTAAATCAATAATTTTTATTAGATAAGTTTTTATCAGCTTCCTTGCTTATTTTTTATATAGAAAAAATTTAAATATACAACTATTATAAAATTTTTTTAACCATTAAATATAAATAGTAAAAACATTTAATATTGAGATTAATATCTTTTATCCAGAAATAATTAAAAACCCTTATTAAAATACTAAGATAAAATTAAAAGTAGTAAAAGATATCTTCTAGAAAACAATTAGAAGAAAGTAGAAATATTTTCTAGTAAAAATGAACTTTATTAAATTATTTCACTTCTTTTGCACGTAAATGATTCTCGTTGACCTCCTTTCTACAAAATCGTGCAGCACCAACTTCTTGATCTGGCGCATTAATTCCTTCTTGATTAAACATCACCTTAGCTGTTTTAAACATAATTTTAAAATCTAGCCAAATGTTATTTTGCTCAACATATTGAACATCTAAGTCGAATTTTTCTTCCCAAGATAAGTTATTACGCCCACTGACTTGGGCAAGCCCTGTCATGCCGGGTTTTACCTCATGTCTTCGCATTTGTTCAGCCGTATAATGTTCTAGAAATTCTTTCATTTGAGGTCTAGGCCCAACAATACTCATATCACCTTTTAAGACATTTATAAGCTGAGGCATTTCGTCCAAGCTGGTAGAACGTAGTTTTTGACCGAATGGTGTAATTCGAAATTTATCTGGTAAAGGATTACCATCCTGATCGAATGCATTTCTCATAGACCGAAACTTAATCATTTTAAAGAGCTTTCCATTTTTACCAGGTCGTTCTTGATAAAAGAAAATTGGGGAGCCTAGATTTCTACGTACTTTATAAGCAATGATGATAAAAACTGGCAATAATATAAATATAGCAGCAAGCGAAATAATAATATCGATTAATCGCTTAGCAACTTTTATATCACTCCTAAAAAGGTCACTACTAGAATATAGATGAGGAAAAGATGTTAAAGAATTTTTTAAAATTAGATCTTTCTTCCCTCGATAATACCAAGATTTTTTTTTCTCTAGCTTAGCCACTTTATTTATCCGTGGAGAAAATTGAATGATTTGGTTCTTATACCCTTCTTTCTCTATAAGATTTTTTTTTAAGAAAATATTATCTTTTTCAATAAATAAAGATTTACGTGTTGTAATAGAGCTTTTTACAAAGTTTTCGATCTTATTTTTTTCTTGTTGTAGATCCATTAATAAACACCTCACTATGTCTATCTACGCATCATATCAATTGTATTTTTATTAAAGTAGAGAGACTATTGTTAGCCAAGTTCATATTTTAGTTTTTTAGAAATATTATTATTATTTTTATTAAAATATATATTTAACTAAATTTAGTTAAATTTCACCTAATAAAAAACTTAAGTTTATATTTTCTCTATAAATATTAGCCACTTATATTAAATTAAAATAAATAATTTATAATTACACTAGATCAGTTAATAATGAAATATATTTCATTATTAAGGTAAATAATTTTTTAAAATATAGCAAATCTCACACTAAATAAAATGTGACAAAATGTAATTTATTTATAAATAATGAGTCTTATATCACAATAAAATACTATTTTAAGCTTATAATTAAATATATTTCTAATTAATTATACAATCAAGATAACGTTATTTTTATTCTATTGAGACCGTCTTAAATATATAAAACCAGATAAGATAAAAAAATTTAAGAAAACTAGAAATCCACCTCTAGCTAATAAGGAGGTGGAGTAATTCAAGTTAAAATTAGGTGATCATAAATCTATACTATAATAATCATGTACAATCCCACGTGCACCAAATCTTTCTTTTTGATCAATCAATCCTATATTTAAGTATTTCCCTTCATTTTCATTAGAAGTTCCGAAATCAAATATTTTGGCATTTTTCTTACTTTTTTCTATTAAATGATCAATGAGATAATCTAATACCTTTTTCTCCCTACCTTTATCATTGCTAGCCAAATATTGAGTATGAACTACTCTTTCAGTTTCAAAAGTCACTGCTCCTGCCACAATATTTCCATCAAGACAACATTTATATGCTCTTATATTATTAGGGAAACGACTTTTTAATAAATCTATTTCATCTTCATTATGTACAGGTTGTTGGTTATGATGCTGACGCAGTACTTCCCGGATTACTCCCCAAACCATACTAGGTTGATCTACTTCCTCACAGCTAACCCCATTTTTTTTGAGCTTATTGACTGATCTTCTTTTACTTTCTGAGTATGAATATTCTTCATTTAGAGCAATAGAAACACTAATATCTCGTCGGTAAAGCTTGGCATCATTTCGAAATAAAGCGTATAAGTCTTCTTGAGCAGGATAATTATGATAAATAACAGGAATGCATTTATATATAATCTTATCAATATTTTTTTGTTTTAAATAAATTTTTAATAAATTAAATAATTCTAGCATGTCAGCGGCATGAATATCTCTATTAATTAAAAAACCGCCAAAAGTTAAACCTTGATGACTATAAAAAATATTATCTTTAATATTTCCAGGCAATAAGGCTACAATTTTCCCTTTTTCATTTTTAAATATCAATGAGAAATCCTCAAATCGATCAGCATGATATTCCATAAAATCACGATTAAACATAAAATGATAATTTTTACATTTTAATAAAAATTCATTCCATATTATTTTATCTGAAGTTTCATATTTATGTATTTGAAAACCTAAGTCTTCTTTCATTATAGTACCCATATCTATATCCTAGTTATTATTTTTAAATCAAATATAATTTTTCTATTTATTAAAAAAATACTATTACTTTTTTTAAAGCCCATTAATGCCCATCATTTGTAATAGTCTATGGTTTATATGATCCGCATTAAAATTCTTTCTAGCATAGAGAAATCCTTGATAGCCCATTTTATTTATTTGTTCAGGATGTTCTATAAAATAAGTCATTTTCTCTACCAATGCAGCCACATCCCATTTAGGAATTAGGAAACCTGTCAACCCATCGACTACAGTCTCATTGCAGCCTGGAACATCAGTAGTGATTACTGGGCGTCCTACAGCCATTGCTTCTTGTGTACTACGGGGCACCCCCTCTCGATAATAAGACGGCAATACAAAAACCGCGCTATTACGTAGCCTTTGATCTACATCAGTCACAAAACCATTATATTCGATAATACCTGTTTGTATTAGCTGATCTAATTCAGTTTGCTTTAAGCCAGTTGGATTTTCAGGATCTAATCCACCAATAATTTTAAACACAACTTCAGGATATTTTCTTTTTACTATTCTTGCTGCTTCTATATATTCAAATATTCCCTTTTCAGCGATCAATCTGGCTATAAATATAAATGATATATTTTCCTGATTATTCCATTTTGTATAAGCATAATCTTGTAAATTAAGACCAATTGGTCCCAAGACTTCGATCGCATTTTTTTTATGTGGCAAATTATAATGATGGACTAAATCCTTAGGATCATCATGATTTAAAAAAATAATTTTATCTAGATATGGAAATGCAAGCCGATATAGTGACACCTGCACAAAACGTATGAATTTAGCCTTTAAGCTTTGGCCATATTTATGAATAGTAAAAGGTGATCCTAGTCCTTCAATCATGCCATAAATATAAGGCACTTTAATTTTATAGGCAGCTAGCGTTGCATAGATAACAGGCTTAGTTGAATAGGAAAATACAATATCAGGTTGAATTTCTTTTATTTTTTTAGCCAGCTGATAAGTTGAACGTAGATCAGCCAAGGGATTCAGCCCTCCTCGACTAAGCTGATATGTCACTAAGGTGACTCCTAAATCTTGAATTTTGGCCAACCATTCATTTGTATATTCAGATACAAAGGCATAAACATGATAATTCTGTGCCAGACAAGACAAAATAAAATCTTTTCGAAAACCGTAAAGATTAGAGGCAGTCGTTCCAATGATGATAATTTTTTTAGAGATCATGGCTTTATACGCTCTATGAGTTCTAATTGTGCAGCATAAAAATTTTTATCAGAGTCAGAGACTGATGTAACTCTACACTTATGTAGTATCTGCATTAAGTTCAAAAAATTTAGTACTTTTACAATAATTTTTTTAATTTCAAACTTTAAAACAATCTTATTTTTTTCAAGATCGGAAATAGTACTATTATAATATTTATTGATTACTCCGATCTGGGTATTATAACCACGGATCATTTTTTCTTTTTTTACATTTTCAACTTCTCTATAAAAATATAAAGGTTCCTGTAAAACGACGTAATTAAAATCATTTTTTATCGCAGCTGAAAGCCATAGTTCATAATCTTCAGCTAAGCAATTATCGACTTGGTACGGGTTTCTTTTACACCACTCCTTTCGGGCAAGTAATGAAGGATGCAGTATATTAGTAACACCTTGCAAAATTTCTTTGGGTTGCATTTGATGATTAGAATAGATTCTCTTTCCTAAAATTTCATTCTTGTCTCCAATTGAATATAAGCTGGTGACTACGACATCAATATCTGGATTTTCATTTAGTACTTTAATCTGTTTTTCAAGACGATCCACTGCCATTAAATCATCAGCATCCATACGTGCAATAAAATCATACTTTGCTTCATTGATAATCTGATTTAAGCGGTAGGGTAATCTTCTATTATGCCCATCAGCTATGATACGGATTCTCGGATCATTAAATGAGCGGGCAATCTCTAAAGATCGGTCTGTTGACCCATCATCTACCAGAATTAATTCCCAATTTTGAAAAGTTTGCGCTAATACCGATTTAATGGCATCTTCTAAATATTTTTCAGCATTAAAAAATGGTATTCCTATAGAAATATACATATTTATTCTTCCTTATTATTATTTGAAAATAGTAAAAAAGCGGCCAATAAAAACCAAAAAATCAGTGTTCTTGCGCTATAAGTTGTAAACCCATATAACATCGGCCCCAAGAATATCAGCTTGTTTGAAAATGATAATTTTTTAAATATTTGATATAAAAAGATTAGAAATAAAGTGATACCGACGATCCCATAATAAAAAAGGATACCTAACCAAGTTGAATGAATTTCGTTCCCTTTCGGGTTATATAACCAGTGCGCACCTTGGCCAGCACCAAAAATTAAATATTGAGGATATTCAAGGAAGTTAAAAAGACCTCGTCCTTCTGCCTGGCTGTCTTTTTGATCCAGGCCTTCGACAAAACGCAGAACCACACTATCAAAAGCCCCTAAATGATATAAAAAGTAACTGAGGGTACTAAAAATGACTAATATGCCAAAAAATACAAATATTCTTTTATTCAGATCCCCTTTTTGACTAAATATAAATCCTAAAGTCAGCATTAAGAAGCCAATTGAAGCAGACCTTGACATGGTCAATAGAATTAAGAATAAAGCTAAAAAATAAACGATTATCTTTTTTAAATTACTTTCAGAAATATATAAAAAAATAGCACAGGTAGTTAAAACCCAAAATGCCATCTGATTGGGATCATTAAAAAGACCATTATATCGCGGTTCAAAATTGTAACGACCCAATCCACTTGCCCAGATCGCAATTTCTATTACATAGGAAAATGGAATAAGAAACAGTATTTTTTCATAAAAAAAGTTAACTTGAGAGGAACTCAAATTCATTAATAATAAAAAAAACAACAAGTTAAAGATCCAGTAAATGGTAGAAACCATATAACTGGGATCTAGAACGATCAAATACCAAGCAAAATTTACACAAACTGTATATGCGACAAAGATTAAGGCTACACTTGAGTATTCGATGGTTATTTTTGAGCTACGGCTGAATAATAAAAATATAGCCGCCATAATAAAAAGGTGACTAAATTGTGGAACCCCACTAGACCAAAAATAAAACTGAGATAAGAAAAATGACAGCAAGATAAAGTATATAACCACTTTATCTTTTAAATTAATATCATCTAAAAAAATAATGTTATTTTTTGAATTACTTTCATTTAAAATAATCATTATCCATTCCTTTTATTATTATCTAATGCCTAGAATCAGCAAAAGAAATGATTAATATTTTTATATTACTAACTAAATTATTTTATTAAACATAGTTAAAATACAATTATTGATATAAAATTTTTTAATTATTAAAAATCTTTTTTGATTAAGAGCCAATAAAAAAATCTAAAAAAATCATATGTTAAAATTTCTGAAGGATATTCTTTTAAAATTTTTATCATCTTTTCTAATGATTTCTTTTTAGATAATAGCCCTAATTCAAATGCATTAATCCACAAAGCTCTCTTTTTTGCTTTATTAAATAAAATATGATTCTGATATTCACTTAGAATCATCATTCTTGAATCGTGCATAAGAGTTGTTTGCTTATGCATATTATTGTCATGCAACCTATATTTTGCAAAAAGCACAGGAAGATAGCATAACTCCCCTGCTTGCGCTAAAAGCAGCCACATATACCAGTCTTCTATTTGTACTTCTGCGTTATAGCCGCCTATTTTTTTTAAAGCTTGAGTACGAATAAGTTGTGTAGTAGCCGGCAAATCATGTTCTAACAATAAAATCTGGTCGAAGGTATAACTTTTTCTTTTTTTAACTCTATTTTTCACAAGATTAGAATCATTATCAATAATTGATACTCCTCCAAATACAGCTATACAGTTCTTATTCTGGCTTAGAAATTTGGTTTGTATTTTTATTTTATCTTTTAAGATTATATCATCAGAAGCAAGGGAGGAAAAATATTCCCCCTGTGCCCATTCTAATGCTTCATTTAGAGTTGCGCTTAAGCCCTTATTTGGACGGTGTCTAAACTCAAATCGGGTAAATCGTTTTTCACATAATGGAATTAATTCTTGTATTTTTTCTACTGAAGCATCTGTAGATCCATCATCAATAATAATTAACTCAATATTCTGATAAGACTGGTCAATAACACTCTTGATGCTATCATGTATAAACCTTTCATGATTATAACTTGGTATAACTATAGAGACTAAGGGTTGTTCACTTATCATAATATTATTCCCTCTTTATTTTAATTGTTTAAATATAAATAAACTGATTACGATCCAATACAGCCCATAATTTATGAGATGGGCAATAGAAACACCTTCGAAACCAAATACTTGAGTACATATATAAGTTAAAGCAATGAGTGACACTGTAAATATAATCTCTGTACAAATATAGAGTTTAGTCATTGCTTTGCTGAGCATTAAATAAGCCAGTATCCAGCTTCCTATCTTCAAGGCATCTCCCATCATTTGCCAAAGAAATAAATCCTGCATAGGGGCAAAAGATGGACTAAATAATAATTTGATAATCCAATCACGTAGTATGAAAACACAAATTCCGCCTACAACAGCAAGTGGAAAAATAAACTTATAGCCTAAATAGACCTCTTTCTTAATTTCATCAATTGCATTGAGTTCTGATAAGCGCGGCAAGTAATACACACCTAATGTAGTGGTTACGAGCAAAAGATATACTGTGCTTAGACGGATCATCGCCTCCCAATAACCCGCATAAGCCAGGCTAAATTCTTGGGTTAAGTAGGACCGAATTAACATTTGCGATAGCGGCACACAGATCGCACTGACTAATGCCATGAGAATAAATGAGGCAAATTTTTTGGTAATTCCTAGGTCTATTTTTCCTAATAGTGAAGAAAACTCAAACCAGTCTGCTCTATGACAGAGTATTAATGTCACTATAAATGCAATCGACTGATAAATGGATAATGCAATTAAAGCCCCATATAACTGCAGCTTGATTGCCAAAACCCCAGTGATCACAAGTGCAAATAAACTACCGGCAATATTTGCAAGCACCAGCTTTAAAATTTCTTTTTTTCCATTCAATATGGCTAAAAATAGCGTATTAAAATTGAAAAATATTAAAAAAATAGCAAACCATATAAAAATCGTTTGGTACTTAAGTGATTGAAATATATATAATGCCAGCTGCTTTTGAAAAATAAGTATGAGAATCGCAAAAACGAGACTAAATAGAAAAACAATACTCCCTGCTGTTTTCCAGACTGCACGTTGTTTAGTCTCATCTTCATGATATTCAGCCGTATATTTAACTACAGCGGTATTAATCGCACTACCGGCAAAGGTCGTCACCATTTGAATAAAATTCTGGAATTGGCCGATCGCTGCATATCCAGTGGGTCCTAGATATACAGCCAGAATTTTATTCAGTACAAACATGGTGATGGTCTTAATCAAAACGGCTACACCATTCAGTACACTGGTCCTAAATAGATTCATCTATGCCTGAAAACCATTACATAACTGAACAACCTGCTTTGCTTCATCCATAGATAAAGTTGGTCCAATTGGTAAGCTTAGGACCTCCGCATGAATTTGTTCTGAAACTGGAAAACTTAAGCCATTCCATTCCTGATAAGCCTGCTGCTTATGAGGTGGAATTGGATAATGAATGAGTGTCTGTACTCCGTTTTCTGCTAAATATTGTTGTAATTTTTCCCGATATTTTGTTCTGATCACAAATAAATGCCAGACATGTTGAGCATAAGTCTCGGTGTTTATATTTTTGCACGGGAGCTCAATTGCGGTATTTTGAATTTCTTTTAAATACAGATCTGCAATATGCCGACGATGCTGATTCTCCTGATCTAAAAATTTAAGTTTCACATTCAGGATTGCAGCCTGAATTTCATCAAGACGACTATTTACACCCGGTACCAGATTTTTATATTTTTCATGTGAACCATAATTACGTATAGCTTTAAGCATCTGCGCTAACTCAGCATCGTTGGTGGTAATTGCTCCCCCATCACCGAGTGCGCCTAAGTTTTTACCTGGATAAAAACTGAAACCTGCAGCATCTCCCCAATTTCCTGCTTTTTGACCATTTATTTTAGCACCATGACTTTGGGCCGAATCTTCTAAAACCAGCAAGTTATATTTTTTGGCAATGGCCATAATTTCTGGCATTGCCGCAAGTTGTCCATATAAATGCACAGGCAAAATTACCTTTGTTTTTGGAGTTATGGCTGCTTCAATTTTCTTGGTATCAATATTAAAAGTCGTTATATCCGCTTCAACCAGTACCGGTTTCAGATTATTCTGTGAAATTGCTAAGATACTTGCAATATAGGTATTTGAAGGGACAATAACTTCATCTCCTTCATGGAGTTTTCCTAATTCTTTCCATGCGCGTAGCGTTAAAATAAGCGCATCTAAGCCATTAGCAACACCTATGGCATATCGTGTTCCACAATAATTTGCAAAATTATGCTCAAATTTTTCTAATTCTTTGCCACAGATATACCAACCAGAGTCGATTACCTGAGTGCAAGCTGCAATCAGTTGATCACGGTATTGAGTATTTATTGCTTTCAGATCAAGAAAAGGAATCATTCTTATCAATCTCATATAAAAATTTATATTTATTTTTTAATCTCATATTAATTAAAATTAATATATCTATAGTATTTAAATACAATCCTATTTATTCAGTTCATAACCTTTAGATTTAAAGCTTGGCTCCAATAAAAATTGTTTTACTTTCTTATTTAGCGGTTTTTCAATAAATCTATACATTAAAAAGCTAGCGATTAGAGTGACAATAAATATAAAAAAGGAAAACAGCATTAAGTCCATATTCAATGAAAATATTTTTCTTATATAATTTAAAACCTGTATTTCTAAAACATGCAGCAAGTAAAAAGAAAAACTGATTTCCCCTGCTAACACCATGTATTTATTTGACAAAAACTGGGTAATTATACTTTTTTTCTGAATAACATGAGACAGTGCAAAAATTAAAATAATTGCTGCCATAGGCAACCAATAGTAAATTGAATACCTGTAACTTATATCTATTTTATTATGAAATACAAAGAATAAAATAAAAAGTAAAATAGCTCCTAATTCAAATATAACTACAGGTTGCTTAATTTTGGAATAGCCCACTTTTAATTTTTCAAAAATATCAAACAGGATAATACCCAACAAAAAGTCAGAAAAACGCACATATGGTGAAATATATAACCAATAGTGATCCTGATTTTTATCAAGCTGAATATTTAGAATCAAAATACCTATAAGATAGAATATAAAAATATAACTTCTGATTTTTTCAGAAATCAAAAATGCAAATGGAAACAGCAGGTAGAAGAACATTTCATCCGAGATGCTCCAGGAAGGAGAATTCAATGAGAAATGGATCTCTTCTGAAGTAAAAAAGCTTTGTATCAGAAAAACATGCTGTATTAAATATTCCCAACCCTTGCCAGACTGAGCAAAAGTTAATAAAAATACCAGTGCTGTTGTGGCAATATGTACGGGATATATTCTGGCTAAACGAGAAATATAAAATTCTCTTTTTGAAATATTTCCGATTAAAAACTTTTCTTTATAATTGTAGGCTAAGATAAATCCACTCAAAATGAAGAAAAAGCTGACCCCTAAAAAGCCTTCGTCAAAAATACTATTAAAAATATTGGCATAATTGGTTTCTTTTAGAAAAGCCAAATGACTCAGAAAAACAAAAAGTGCGAAAAACATACGCAATGATGTAAGCGGCTTAATCACGTCATATATCTCCTTAATATTTATTATTATTTTTACAATTCTATCTTCTGAAGCTTCTTCTTTTGCAAGGCCTTCATTCTAATGAATTAATTTTATTATTTAGTGATCTGCTCAATCAAAGTCTGATCTACTTCTTTTAGGAACTGGTCGTAATTACGAATGTAATCACTTTCATCATAGTAATCACTTGCCAGTACCAATAGGATGCAATCTTCTGAAAAATCATGCATCTCATGCCAAACCATAGGTGGGATCAATAATCCCTTATTAGATTGAGCAATTAAAACTTCCTGTTTTTCTCTGCCATTATCCATCAGCATTTTACAGCTACCTTGAATTCCAAAAGCAATCTGTCGAAGTTGCTTGTGTGCATGGAATCCGCGTGGAACATCAGGTTGAGCGCCAGCAATATAATAAAGTCGCTGTATACTGAAGGGTATATTCCGATTGGCTTCTGCGACGACCAGACTGCCGCGGTGATCTCCCAGGTTAGGTAATTCAATCCACTTAATTAAGTTCATGCTCATTACCCCACCAAAGAAATCAGATATTGACCGTAGCCATTCTTATGCATGGTATGACCAATCGCTAAAACTTGCTCTTTACTCAACCAGCCATTGTTCAAGGCGATTTCTTCTAGACAAGCAACTTTATAACCTTGACGTCTTTCGAGGGTTTCAACAAATTGAGCCGCTTCAAGCAAACTACCCTGGGTACCTGTATCTAACCAGGCAAATCCACGTCCCAGAAGTTCAACATTTAGGTCACCACGTTCCAGATAAGCCTGGTTAATTGAGGTAATTTCCAGCTCACCCCGTTCTGAGGGTTTGACCTGTTTGGCAATCTGGATGACATCATTGTCATAAAAATATAAACCTGTCACCGCAAAGTTAGATTTTGGATTTTGGGGCTTTTCTTCAATTGAAATTACCCGTTGCTGTTCATCGAACTCTACGACACCAAAGCGTTCAGGATCTTTCACCTGATAGCCAAATACTGTTGCACCTTTTTGTCGTGCTGCGGCCTGACGTAACATCGGTGTAAAACCTTGGCCATAAAAAATATTATCGCCTAGTACCAGACATACATTGCTTTGACCGATAAATTTTTCACCCAGGATAAAGGCTTGTGCCAGACCATCAGGACGAGGCTGGATCGCATAACTCAGCTCCATGCCAAATTGCGAACCATCCCCTAATAAGCGCTTAAACCCCTCAATATCTTCTGGTGTACTAATCACTAGGACTTCACGAATACCGGCCAACATTAATACAGATAAGGGGTAATAAACCATTGGTTTATCATAAATCGGAAGTAACTGTTTTGAGATTCCTTTGGTAATAGGATGCAAACGTGTACCTGAGCCACCTGCCAAGATAATCCCTTTTGTTGTTCTTAACATTATACTGCCTCCCCTAAACGTTCACGCTGATAAGAACCATCCTGAACACGCTGACACCATTCCAGATTATTCAGATACCATTGCACCGTTTTCCGGATACCTGTTTCAAAGGACTCTTGTGGCTTCCAACCCAGTTCGCGCTCGATTTTTGAAGCATCAATCGCATAACGTAAATCATGACCTGGCCGATCGTTAACAAAAGTAATGAGGCTTGTATAAGTTTTTCCCTCCAGACGAGGCTTGAGCTCATCCAGAATTTTGCAGATGGTTTTGACCACCTCAATATTCTGTTTTTCATTATGCCCCCCGATATTGTAGGTTTCTCCCACGATGCCTTCGGTTGCAACCTGATATAAAGCACGCGCATGATCTTCTACAAAAAGCCAGTCCCGGATCTGTTGACCATTGCCATAAACCGGCAATGACTTACCATCCAGGGCATTTAAGATCATCAAAGGAATTAACTTTTCAGGAAAGTGATAAGGACCATAATTATTTGAACAGTTCGTGACTACGACTGGCAAACCATAGGTTCTATGCCAGGCCCGAACCAAATGATCCGAACTGGCTTTACTTGCTGAATAAGGTGAGCTTGGTAAATAAGGCGTAGTTTCAGTAAATAAGTCTGTTGTACCTTCTAAGTCTCCATATACTTCATCCGTTGAAATATGATGGAATTTGAATCTAGACTTTTTAATCGTAGATAGGTTTTGCCAATACTTTCGAGCTACTTCTAGTAAGGTGTAAGTTCCCACAATGTTTGTATTAATAAATTCTGCCGGACCATCAATCGAACGGTCCACATGAGACTCTGCAGCCAGATGCATAACGATATCTGGCTGAAACTCTAAAAATAATCGGGTTAAAGATACATGGTCGCAAATATCAGTTTGCGTAAATTGATAACGGGGATGATCCGATACAGAAATAAGTGACTCCAGATTACCTGCATAAGTTAACTTATCAACATTTAATACATGATGTTCAGTCTCGTTAATGAGATGCCGAATGACGGCAGATCCAATAAAACCGGCCCCACCGGTTACCAATATATTCATCACCATTTTGAGTATCCTTTAATATTTTTTATTTTACTTTTCACAAATTATTTTTAATGTGTTAATGCCGTCTAGGCATATCTGTTTTTATTGATTTGTCTATAAGATATATTAATTTTATTACACAAACTACCCATAGAGCAGCTAATCATCAAATGTAGTTACATTTTACAAATCCGGATAATGTTTTTTAAACTTAGTCCATCTTATATAGGCTCCAAGTTTTTTAGATAATTTTCCACTAATATTAATTTAACAATCATCAAAACTAATTAAATATTATTTTAATTAACAACAGATTATTTTGATTACTATAAAGATAAAGTATTTTAAATTCTATTAAAATATAATTGAATATTAAGAAAAATCAATGATCTAAAAAACCTCTAGATTAGATAAAAATTATATGAAAATACTTTTCTATTTTAATTTTAGGGCTTAATTCCTTCTATCAGTGAAGAACAGGACTTATTTAAAAATAACAATTGGAAACAATTAATATTCTAATGCGATCTTAAGCAATTCACTATATCTCTACAGCTTATTTAATCACGGTTTCACGTCCATTTTCGTCAATCTTACAGTTAAATTTCAGCTCAAACTTGTTAACTTGACTTAAGAATAGCTATAGACAAGGTATGTGATCTATTATATTTTTTAGACGTTAATCACATAAACCGAATTCAAAAAAATTAATAATTATTAATAAATACCAATTCTGAACATATAAAAATAAAGGGGTTTCAAGTGAACTATAGACACCTTTTAGGTACTTTTACCTTAAGCCTATCTCTGGTTGGATGTGCAGCAACATCCGGCTTTCAAACGTATGATTTACCGACAGAAGGAATCTATCAAACTGAACTGGGAACTCCAGTCAATCTGGTGAAACTGACTCAGGATACATTACCTGTAGTACAGTCTGCGCAAACGCATAATCTCAGTCATTATGCTCCTCTATTTCAGACTGAGGTGCAGGATTACCGCTTGAATCCAGGAGATATTTTATCTTTCCAGCTATGGGCTTATCCTGAAATTAGTGCCGTTCCTACAGCCAGCGACAATAACAATGGTTATCAGATTGACCGGAATGGTTATATCCAGTTTCCATTCATCAATCGTTATAAAGCAGCCGGAAAAACCCTTCCACAAGTGAATCAGGAAGTACGACGTCTGTTGATTCCTTATTTGAATAACCCGGATGTGGTCGTGAGAGTAATTTCCTATCAGGGACAGCGTTATTCAGTAGTAGGGAATGTGAAATCAGCTGGACAATTTTACCTGACTGACCAGCCGGTAAGTGTGTATACGGCGCTGGGCCTGGCTGGCGGGATTAATGAGCAAGGTGATTCCACTTCAATCCAGCTCGTACGCCAAGGTGTAACCTATGATCTGAACACGATTGCTTTGGAAAAAGCTGGTTATTCCTTACATAAGCTACTGATTCAACCCAATGACACCCTGTATATCAGTCCTCGGGAAAACCAGAAAATCTATGTCATGGGTGAAGCCGGCACCAATAAACCATTACCTATCCGTGACCAGGGCATGACACTTGCCGATGTACTGGGCGAAAGCGAAGGGATTAATCCATATTCTGCCAATCCGAGTCGGATTTATGTCTTGCGTGGCAATTCTGACAACAAGATGACTGAAATCTATCACTTAAGTCTAAAAAATCTGGGAGATTTTGGTCTGGCTAAACAGTTCAAGATGAATAGTAACGATATTGTCTATGTTGATGCTACCGGTCTGACCCGTTGGGAACGTGTAGTGAGCCAGATTCTTCCATTTTCATATGTCGCTGGTTCAGCTATACGATAGGTGAAAGTATGAAAATTAAAAATCTTTTAGCAATCTGTTTTGGACATGTTAATCATCAATTAGTGAATAAACATTTATTTATAAGATCTATCCGTACTTTCAGATTAAATCTATAAGGCTGGATCAACTAAATAATGACTGTTAGTACTAATAAAAACACTATTTTTAATTCCTCCATGGACTTCACCTGTAACTCCATGGTGCCCGAAAACCAGATATGAAACAGATTAGATGAAAGACAACATTATTCTGATCAGAATCAGAATGTCTGGTCTTTAGCGGACTCGACATCCCAAGAGAGGATAAAAAACAGAATATTGAGGATCCTTTCTCGCAGGGAGCAGCAAGTCATTGATGCATTTTTTTTGAGTTAATTCAAAATGGCATCAGCGACTGGAAAAATCACTTTTAAACTTTTAGATAGTAAAATTATGAACAAAAATAACAATACCGATAATATGATTGACCTAAAAGGGGTGTTCTTTTCCCTGCTCGCGCAATGGAAGCTCATCCTGCTATGTGGTTTGCTCAGCCTGATTGTAGTGCTGCTTTACATACGTACCGCAGCAATTAACTATAAGGTTGATGCAATCGTCCAGGTCGAAGAAAGTAGAGGCTCATCAGCTGCTTTACTTGGTAGCCTATCCAGCATTGTGAGTCAGATGTCTTCATCCAATGCCGAGATTGAGGTTTTAAAATCACGTACGATTCTCGAATCCGTAATTGACCGTTTAAATCTGGATCTGCATATTGCCAGCACTGAAGACTCTTTTATCAACCGTTTGATTCAAGGCAGAACTTCTCAAACTGAATATCAGACCGAAACCGTACGCTTTAAGGATGGTCAAAAAAGTTTTGATATCCGTCAGTTTGACGTCCCTGTAGCCTATCTGGATAAAAATCTGCTGCTGAAATTTCAACAACAGAGCTTTAGCCTGATCAATCCACTGACCGAAGAAATCGTCTTTCAAGGCGCACTAAACCAGCCGGTTGAGGCTAAAGCTGCACAGGGCGACTGGAAAATTGCCATCTTTACTCAAGATAATCTTGATAACAGTTATCAGGTGAAAAAGCTCTCATTGCCTTCAGCGATCGATTCTATTCTTGCCAATTATACGATTACAGAAAAAGGTGATCTGAGCGGCGTTTTGCAACTTCGCTATCAGGGTCAAGATAAACAGCACATCACTAAAGTCCTGAATACGATTTTAGCAGTTTACAGCCAGCATAATATTACACGCCGTTCGACAGACACTGCACGAACACTGGCTTTCCTGGATGAACAATTGCCGGATTTAAGAAAACAGCTTGATGATGCAGAGTTTGCCTTCAATCGCTTCCGCCAAAAATATAATACTGTGGATATCACCAGAGAATCAGAATTATATTTAAATCAGAGCGTGAATTTAGAATCACAAAGAGCCCTACTTGAACAGCGACAGGCGGAAATAGGTGCCAAGTATGCAGCTGCCCATCCGGCCATGCGTGAAATTACCGCCCAACTTCGCGTAGTGAATGGCAAGATTCGTGAGTTGAATTCAACACTTAAAAATATCCCAGAGATTCAACGCCAGTATTTACAACTGTCTCGTGACGTTGAAGTGAAACAGCAACTGTATACTAATCTGGTAAATTCTTATCAGCAACTGCGTGTTGCTAAAGCAGGTGAAAGCGGTAATGTTCATATTATTGATACCGCACTTGAACCAGTTGACCAGATTCAACAGAAACAGCCTCTGATTTTATTTTTAACCTTCTGTTTCGGTATTTTTCTGGGCATCTTGGTGGCGTTGTTGCGTAACATGCTACGTTCTGGTGTGAAAGATAGCAGTCAGATCGAATATCAGTTAGACCTGCCAGTCTATGCCAATATCGCTCATTCGACTGTTCAGAAACCTGGCCTGAAATTACTGAAAAAGAAAAAAATGCCTTTCTTATTGGCATTGAAACACAGTGATGATATGGCAGTTGAAAGCTTAAGAAGCATTCGTACAGCGAGCCACTTTGCTCTGACTCAGGCCAAAAACAATATCATGATGATTTCAGGTCCAGCACCAAAAGTTGGAAAATCTTTTGTTGCCAGCAATCTGGCCGTCATCATGGCAGAGAAAAATAAGCGTGTACTGATCATTGATGCAGACCTGCGCCGTGGTCATATACACAAATATTTTAATCTGGATAACCAGTATGGATTAACTGAATATCTGAATGAACACGTGTCTTTGGATAAAGTGGTACAAACCACCAATGTGCCGAACTTAAATGTCATTAGCTGTGGTGAAAATGCAACTAATCCAGCTGAGCTTCTGAATTCAGAACGCTTCCAGGAGTTGTTGCAAAAACTGATTCCACACTATGACCATATTATTATTGATACTCCACCGGTACTGGCTGTTACGGATGCGATCATTGTTTCCCGATACGTCGGACTTAATCTGGTTGTAGCACGCTATGCAAAAACCCAGATGAAGGAACTGGCACTTACAGTAAACCGCTTTAAACAGGCTGGCAGTACTGTCAATGGTCTGATCCTGAACGATATCCAGCGTTCAGCAGGTGGCAGCTATAGCTATGATTATACATATAGTTATAAGCCGAAAGCCAAAACCAGCTAATCTAATAGCTCCTAAAAAAAACCAGCAATCATTGCTGGTTTTTTCTTTTTTGAGTCGTACCAAATGCAGGTATTCACTTGCTAAAAAACCACCCGTTCTACAAGATTTCTTAAAATTTTCTGCTAAGATGGACTGAACCTCAACGATAACATTAGATTGGACAAATACATGAGTAAGGCCTTACCGATTGCCGTCGCTGTTCTTTTAGGCGGTGCCGCGCTAGTACCTGTTTACTATGCAACTCAAAACCCTGCTACTCAAACTACAAAAGCATCTAAAGATGCCTCTGCTGTCTCTAAAATCAGCTATGCACTCGGTTATGAAGTGGCGCATCAGACTCCTCCTGAGCTGGACATTAACAGTTTTGTGACCGGTGTACGTGAAGGACATGCGCGTTCTGCACCTGCCTATACGGAAGAAGAATTACAGGCAGCTTATGAGCAGTTCCAGAAAGAAATGCAACAAAAGCAGCTTGATAGTGCAAAACAGGCTCAAGCTTCAAGTGATACTTTCCTGACTGAAAATGCGAAAAAAGCAGGTATTAAAACAACTGCTTCCGGCTTACAGTACCAAGTCACGAAAGAAGGTACAGGTAAACAGCCAAAAGCCTCTTCAATTGTGAAAGTACATTACACTGGTAAACTGGTAGATGGCACTGTATTTGACAGTTCAGTAGAACGCGGTGAACCGATCGAGTTTCCATTAAATCAAGTCATTCCAGGCTGGACTGAAGGTCTGCAGCTGATGAAAGAAGGCGGTAAGGCAACTCTATATATTCCGTCAAATCTGGGTTATGGTGAACAGGGTGTCCCTGGTACGATTCCTCCGCATAGCACTTTGATTTTTGATGTGGAATTAATCGAAGTAAAATAATACAAATAGGGAGAGCGACCAGCTCTCCTTTATTTTTGAGAATTGATAATGAAAATACAAATCAGTTTAATGGTTTTGCTGCTCAGTTCAGGCAGCCTTTTTGCTAAAGAGATCAATAATACAAGTAGTGAAGCTGAGAAGATTGGTTACAGCTTTGGTTATCTGATGGGTCGCAGTAATGCAGACACTTTAAAGGATCTTGATTTAGATGCATTTAGCCAGGGCTTAAAGACAGCCGCTGCTGGACAAAAATCCAGTTTAAGCGATGAAGAAATGACCCAAGTGCTGACTCAGTATAAACGTCAAAGTGATGCCAAAGAACTGATTGTGCTGAAACAGAAAGCTGAAGAAAATGCCAAAGCTGGCAAAGCATTCTTGCAGGAAAATGCGAAAAAGCCAGGCGTTAAAACTACCAAATCTGGTCTGCAATACCTGGTACTGAAAGAAGGTAAAGGGAAATCACCAAGTGCTAACAGTAATGTCCGTGTGCATTATGAAGGTCGCCTGATTGATGGTACCGTTTTTGACAGTTCGATTGCCCGCCAGCAGCCAGTCGATTTCCGTACCACCCAAGTGATTACTGGCTGGACAGAAGGCTTACAGCTCATGAAAGTCGGTGCTAAATACCGCTTCTTTATCCCCGCTGATCTGGCCTATGGACAGATTGGTTCGGGAGATATAATTGAACCAAATAGTACCCTGATTTTTGATATCGAATTACTGGAAATTATTAAATAAAAATTCCTTTAATTGTAAAAGTTAAAAAGAGAGGCAAATTATTTGCCTCTCTTTTTTTGTACTGATGAGAAACGAATTAGTTGGAGCTTTTCATGTATATTCATAGCAGTTTTGCTATTTTATAGTGTAATCAAAATATTCAACAACAATAGAGGACTTCAGCATGGCAGCAATCAAGACCCGCGAAATTCAATATACTGCGCAGGATGGCAGCACTTTGATTGGTTATTTTGCCGCACCGGAAACTGATGCACCTGTAGCCGGTGTTATCGTGGCACCCGAATGGTGGGGCCGCAATGACTATACTGAACAGCGTGCCCGTGAACTGGCGGAACATGGGTATGCCGCGCTGGCAATTGATATGTATGGTGACAAGAAAGTAACCACCAGCTCTGATCAGGCCTATCAATGGATGATGCAGACGTTTGAAGATCCAGACACTATTGTGAACCGTGCAAAAGCTGCTTTAGATACTTTAGCGGCACAGGATGAAGTCAATCCGGAAAAACTGGCGGCAATTGGTTTCTGTTACGGCGGTAAAGTGGCTCTGGATCTGGCTCGCTCAAATGCACCGTTAAAAGCTGTGGCTACTTTCCATGCCAACCTGTCTCCTAAAGCACCTGCACAGAAAGGCCAGGTACAGGCAGAAATTCTGGTTCTACACGGTGAAAAGGACAGTATGGTCAGTCTGGATGATGTCGCCAGCTTTAAAGAAGAAATGCAGGCAGCTAAGGTCGAGCATAATATAATTATATTTGAAAATGCCAAGCATGGATTTAGCAACCCGCTGGCGGATGAGCGCGCCAAGGCCAATGGTGTCGATCTGGGCTACAATGCTGAAGCAGAGAAACAAAGCTTGGCTGCCATGTATGAATTACTGGCACGACGACTCGCTTGATAACAGATAAATTGATCTGGCTCATGATCGAGCTGGGTCATACATGAAAAAAATAAATTCAATGAAAGGAGCCAATATCATGACTGAAAATAACTGCCCGTACTGTAATTTTGACGAATACGATATTCTGGCTAAAAATGATTTTGCTGTCGTGTTACCTGAACCCAACTCCCTGTCCAAAGGACATTATGTAGTTACTCCATTACGTCATGTGGCGTCATTTTTTGAAATCACAGATAAAGAACGTAAGAGCATGATGTCCTTACTTGAACAGGCTCGTAATGAATTGCAATTACGCTATCAGCCTTCCGGTTTTCATGTCGGGTTTAATGATGGCGAAGTATTTCAGGAAAAATCAGAACATTTACACATTCATATTATCCCACGTTATGAAGGCAAGGTATTAAAGCTGGATGCACGCTGGGGCATTGAAGAATAAGAATTTAAATTTTTTTTCCCGAGTGAATGCTTTTCGAAGTGTTCACTTGTCCCTTCCATTTATTCATTTTTACTCTTTTTCAGTCTTGCTGTTTTAGCAGACTTTTCATCTTTTAGCTGGGTCTCTTCAGTTATACTAGGCCTCGTTTTCCAGTTTGTTCTATCTTCATGTTTGTATTTTCAGATGCCCTTTTAGAATGGTTTGATGTGCATGGCCGTCATGATTTGCCGTGGCAAGTGGCTGATGATCCCTATAAGGTCTGGGTCTCTGAAATCATGCTACAGCAGACTCAGGTCAAAACCGTGCTGCAATATTTTGAGCGGTTTATTCAACGTTTTCCGACAGTACAGGACTTAGGTACAGCTTCTTGGGATGAAGTCGCACCCTATTGGGCTGGGCTGGGCTATTATGCTCGTGCCCGCAATTTGCATAAGGCAGCCGGTATTGTAGCAAGGCAGGGGCATTTCCCGACGAGCCTGGAAGAATGGATCGCCCTGCCCGGCATTGGCCGCTCAACCGCGGGAGCCTTAATGTCTTTGGGTTTACGTCAGTACGGCGTGATCATGGATGGTAATGTCAAACGGGTGCTGGCACGATTTTTTGCGATCGAAGATGATCTGTCTAAACCGGTTCATGAACGTGCCTTGTGGGAGCTTGCTGAACAGCTTTGCCCGGTTGAACGGAATCATGACTATACCCAGGCGATTATGGATCTCGGTGCGACCGTCTGTACTCCGAAAAAGCCTTTATGCCTGTATTGTCCAATGCAGCAACATTGCAAGGCACATCAACAGGGTCTGGAAAATGAATTGCCCTTTAAAAAAGCCAAAAAGCCGGTACCGGTCAAAGCAGCTCAAGTGCTGTTGATCCAGTCAGGTGATGAATGGCTATGGCAGCAACGTCCTAATAGTGGTCTTTGGGGCGGGCTTTGGTGCCTGCCAATTATTGAAGACACTCATACATTTGAACAACTGTGCCAGCAACTGGGTCTGAAAAATCTCGTACAAAAGGCCCAGATCAGCCACAGTTTCACCCATTTTACCTGGCAGCTTGAAGCCATGGTTTTTGCAGTCGATGCAGATCAGCAGGAACATCTGGCGATTGAGTTACAGGGCTTCTGGATGAACCCGGAAACTGCGGTCAATGCAGGTATTCCAACCGCCATGAAAAAATTGATTTCTACCGTAAATTTATGACATAGTCTGGAACAAGAAGAATCATACTGGCCTCATTTAAGGATAAATATTTTGCGCCATTCTCTTGCGTTTGTTGGGCTTTCTTTGGTGATGTTATTTCTGGTGGCGTGTAGTAGCGCACCGAAACATCCTTCTGCGGTTCAACTTAATCCGGCACTGGTCAAAAAACTGAATCATATGCGTATGCCCTCTTCTCTGCCGATTCCGGTAGATCGGGTTCAGGCTCGTGAATTGAAAGATACTTGGGGAGCTTCGCGTAGTAGTGGCCGTTTGCATGAGGGCATTGATATTCTGGCTCCACGTGGAACCAAGGTTCGTAGTGCGACGCCTGGTCTGATCGCGGATTTACGGAATAACAATTTGGGTGGTAAAGTAGTCTGGATTCTGGGTCCAGGTGGTGCCTGGCATTATTATGCACATCTGGATGGTCATAAGCGTGGCCTGAAAGTTGGTGACTATGTCAAAAAGGGCGATGTCATTGGTTATGTCGGTAATACTGGCAATGCCCGGCATACTGCGCCACATCTGCATTATGGTCTCTATTTAAATGGTAAGGGCCGTGGTGTTGTTAACCCTTATCCATATTTACGTTAATTTTAGGAAGTTTACATGTCAGAAGTGTTGATCAACCGTCTGGTCGAATTTGCTGAATCAGGCAATCAACAGAAAATCGTGCTCAATGGCCAGACCTATCAGGGCTGGATCATGGAAATTACCGAAGAGGCGCTTCTGATCAGTACTGGTTATGCCGATAAAAGTGGTAAGGATATGTGGATCCAGTTCAGTGATCTGCAGCAGGCAGAACTCTCCTACTGGGACAATCAGCAAGATCAGTGGACGACATTTAAATTATAAGATAATCAAAAGGAGCATCCCTTGACGATCCAACGCTGTGGCTGGTGCTCTGATGATCCTCTGTATACTGCTTACCATGATCAGGAATGGGGACAGGCGCTGCATGATGAAAAACGCCTGTTTGAAATGCTGTGTCTGGAAGGTCAGCAGGCCGGTTTAGCCTGGATTACCGTACTCAGAAAACGTGAATCTTATCGCAAACATTTCTTTCAATATTCGATTGAAACGATTGCTTCTTTTACAGATGAGCAACTCACCGCAAAACTGCAAGATGCTAGTCTAATTCGGCATATCGGTAAACTAACTGCAATTCGCGATAATGCCCGGGCCTGGCAACAGCTTAAATCTCAAGAGATTGATGTGGTCACATGGTTATGGTCCTTTGCCCAGCAGCCCCGATTGAATAATGATGTGGCAGATTATCGTCAGGCTCCGGCACAAACCATTGAAAGCCAGAACATGTCCAAAGCCTTAAAAAAAGCAGGCTTTAAGTTTGTCGGTCCTACGATCTGTTATGCCTTTATGCAGGCAGTTGGCATGGTCGATGACCATGAAAATCACTGTCACTTTAAAACAATATCCTCCCATTCAAATAAGAGCTGAATCTATGTCCACTAATACTATTCAAGCCTATGCCGCAATGTCTGCCGGTGCTGCTCTGGAACCTTATCAATTTGATGCAGGTGAACTTCAGCCGCATCAGGTCGAAGTGAAAGTTGAATACTGCGGCCTATGCCATTCTGATATTTCAGTACTCAATAATGACTGGGGATCTTCAGTATATCCTGTGGTGGCCGGACATGAAGTCATTGGAACCATTACACAACTGGGTTCTGAAGCCAAAGGTCTAAAAGTAGGTCAACGTGTCGGTATTGGCTGGACTGCGGAAAGCTGCCAACATTGCGATCCTTGTATTTCAGGCCAGCAAGTGCTGTGTACCGGTGGTCAGGTTGCAACCATCGTCGGTCATACAGGCGGTTTTGCAGATAAAGTCCGTGCTGGCTGGCAATGGGCAATTCCCTTACCCGAAGATCTGGACCCAGAAAGTGCTGGCCCCCTGCTCTGTGGCGGGATTACTGTATTTGACCCGATTCTAAAACATCAGATTCAGGCCATTCACCACGTCGGTGTCATTGGTATTGGCGGTTTGGGACATATGGCGATCAAGCTGTTGAAAGCGTGGGGTTGTGAAATTACCGCCTTTACTTCAAATCTGGATAAAACCGATGAGCTGAAAGCCATGGGTGCAGACCATGTAGTGAATAGTCGTGACCCAGCAGCGCTTAAACCGCTTCGTGGTAAATTTGACCTATTAATGAGTACTGTCAATGTCACACTAGACTGGCAGGCTTATTTATCAACACTGGCACCAAATGGTACTGTACATATGCTGGGCTTACCACTGGAACCCATGCAAATTTCTGCAGGTTCACTGATTGGTGGTGCTAAATCAGTGACTGGCTCGCCGACAGGTTCACCAGCAGCTTTACGTCAATTACTAAAATTTGCGGCACGTAAAAATATTGCGCCACAGATTGAACTGTTCCCCATGTCGGAAATTAATGCTGCGATTGAACGTCTGCACTCAGGCAAAGCCCGTTACCGGATTGTACTGAAAGCCGATTTCTAATTTTTACTAATCATCAGTAAATCTAGATCTGCCCTAGCCTCATGTTAGGGCAGATTTTTTATGGCTATATTTACATATAATTGGTTTATAAATATTTAGCCAGCTTCTGAGCCAGAAATTCAATAAATAGATGTACCCGTTTAGGCAGATGCTCCTGACGGTAATAGACTGCATGAATTTTTTGATAATGTAGCTCAATCTGATCTTCAAATAACGCCTGTAAACGACCCGCCTGCAAATCGTCCTCGACCAGAAAGCGTGACAGACAGGTAATACCTACCCCGTATAAAGCTAATTGACGGACAGTTTCCCCATTGGGTGCTCGAATCTTTGGCTTTACAGTGATAGGTTCGCCATTCAGTCGAACCGGCCAGGTATTCAGATGCGTAGGCTGACTAAATCCCAGTAAAGTATGGTCCGATAAATCTGCCACTGATTGCGGTCTGCCTTTCTGCTGTAAATATTCAGGACTGGCCACAATATACAAACGGCTGCGGCATAATAATCTGGCATGCAGGCTGGAATCATGCAGTTCTCCAAAGCGGATCGCGACATCGGTTTTATGTTCCAGCAGATCAATCACCTGATCATGATTATTTAGTTCAATTTCGATGTGGGGATAACGCTGCATAAATTCCTGAATTAGCGGCACGATTACATGCAGTACAAAAGGTGTCGCTGAATCGACCCGAATCAATCCTGACGTATCACTATCTGATTTCAGTAAGGCATCTTCAGCTTCTGCCAGATCATTGAGAATTTTGCGCGCCTTTTCTAGAAATAGCTGGCCTTCTTGAGTCAGTTTCAGCTTACGTGTGGTTCTTTCTAAAAGAGTAACATTTAACTTATTTTCCAGACGTTGCAATGCCCGACTGACACCCGAAGTGGTTTGTCCCAAACGCTCTGCCGCCATGACAATAGAACCACTATCCACAATAGTGACAAAAGCCTGTAATTCTTCAATCGTCGATTTCATTTGTCACTCTTTTATTGATTTTCGGTCAATAATATTTTGCAAATTCAGCTATTTTTTCGCAACAATAAAAAGCACAAAATACTCAACATCGAAAATACTTAAAGATTAAAGCTATGAATATTGTTCCTCAATTTGGTGTCGGTACCTTTCGCCTGTCTGGACAGACCGTCATTGATTCAGTCAAAACAGCCCTGGAAGTCGGTTATCGCGCCGTAGATACGGCACAGATTTATGCCAATGAAGCGGAAGTGGGTCAGGCTATTGCAGAAAGCCAAGTTAATCGTAACGAGCTATTCATTACCACCAAAATCTGGACAGATCATTACGCACCAGACAAATTAATTCCAAGCCTCAAAGAGAGTCTGCATAAATTGCGTACCGATGCAGTTAATCTGACGCTCATTCACTGGCCTGCACCTCGCTTAGGCGTTCAAATTCCTGAGCTGATGCAGACTTTATTAGAAGCCAAACAGCAAGGTCTGACTGAGCATATCGGTGTGTCCAATTTCAATATTGAGCTGACCCAACAAGCCATTGATACGATTGGTCTGGAGCATATCGCAACTAACCAGATTGAACTGAGTCCTTATCTGCAAAATCAGCGTCTGGTCAGTTTCCTACAATCTCAGAAGATTGATGTCACCTCTTATATGACACTAGCTTATGGCAAAGTGCTGAATGATCCTGTCCTGCAAGGAATTGCTGCACAGCATCAGGCTTCGACTGCACAAATTGCACTGGCTTGGGCCTTGCAAAAAGGTTTTGCGGTGATTCCTTCTTCAACCAAACGTGAACATCTGCTTGCCAATCTGGCAGCGCAGGAGATACAACTGTCTCAAGAAGAAATGGCTTTGATCAGCACCTTGGAGCGCAATGGCCGCGAAGTTGATCCGGAACAACTGGCACCCCTCTGGGACTAAGCAGAAACCATGAAAGTTAATTTTCCTTTGCTTGCACTGGCGGTTGGCGCCTTTGCAATTGGTACCACTGAATTCTCTCCTATGGGTTTTCTGCCAGAAATCGCTCGTGATCTGGAGATTTCGATTCCTCGTGCCGGGATGCTAATCAGTGCCTATGCTTTAGGTGTGATGTTGGGTGCACCGCTAATGACCCTCTGGTTAAGCCGTTATTCTAAACGTAAGTCTCTCATTTTACTGATGGCGATTTTTACGATTGGTAATATTCTGGCGACATTAACGCCTAATTATCTGGGGCTGATGGGGGCACGCATCATTACCAGCCTGAACCATGGTGCTTTCTTCGGGATTGGTTCGGTTGTCGCGGCCAGTGTCGTTCCGAAAGATAAACAGGCCAGCGCTGTAGCCATGATGTTTATGGGCCTGACCATTGCCAATATTGGCGGGGTGCCACTAGCAACCTGGATAGGACAACATATCGGCTGGCGTATGGCTTTTCTGGGTATTTCCCTGCTTGGTGTGCTGACCATGTTCTCCCTATGGAAAGCCTTACCAGAAGGCCAAAGCAGTCAGAAACCGGATGTAAGGCAGGAGCTGCAAGTCCTGACCCGCCTGCCTGTTGTTTTAGCTTTATTGACTACCGTGATGAGTGCGGGGGCCATGTTTGCCCTATACACTTATATTGCGCCAAGTCTGCAAAGCTTTACTCAAGCCTCACCGGCATTAATTACCCTAATGCTTGTGCTGATTGGAGTAGGTTTCTCGATTGGTAATCATCTGGGTGGCAAGTTTGCAGATCTATCCTTAGATAAAACCCTGATTGGCTTTTTAATCTTGCTTATGCTGATGATGCTGCTCTTCCCGATTCTGGCAAGCACGGCTCTTGGCGCAGGTCTGGCATTAATCATCTGGGGTGCTGCTGCCTTTGCCGTGGTCCCACCTTTACAGATGCGAGTCATGTCCGTGGCTTATGATGCGCCTGGACTGGCCTCTTCAGTAAATATTGGTGCCTTTAACCTCGGGAATGCTTTGGGTGCGATTGCGGGTGCCAGTGTGCTAAATCTGGGACTTAGCTATAGTGCGGTTTCATTTGCCGGTGCTGGGCTCAGTGCTGTTGCTTTGCTTCTGGTCGTGATTCAAATGAAACTGGTTCCACAGCAAGAGACTCCTGCGCAGCAATGCTCTTAAAATTTCCTTCATCAAAAAGTCCGCCTGATGCGGACTTTTTTATTGGCTATTTAGCGTAAAGCTTCAGGTAACACAGGCGTTGTCACAGGTTTAGCCAGTTCGGTTTTCATCTTTTGCAGCATCTGATAAGGCTGCTGCTGCACAAACATATTCACAAAGGTTAAAGGAATCGAACCTTCAGGATTGGCATAACCATAAGTCGATACCTTGACCTTGTTATTGGCCAGTTTCTGGAAGGTCCAGTCTCCCTGATAATCAGTCAAACGTACATAATTCGGATTTAGGGCATACCCAGTCTGAATTGCTTTATTCTTGATGATGATCTGACCATTGGCATCCTTGATCATTTTGCCTTGCACGATCAAATCACGATCTTTTAAAGGAAATGGAAAATCCAGCACCATATACAAGGTGAAATCGCCTTTTTTATCATCACGGGATAGCACCTTGATACTACCCATATAAGGCACCCATTTCACTGCATGATCAACATCCAGAATCAGAGAAACGGCATTCTCAATCGGGACATTGTAGGTGGTTTCGGCTTTATAGAGAAAAACGGGATTACGCTCATCCTGATAGGTCCAGACTTTAATATTATTTTTATTAATGCTGAGCTTGGCATTCTGCACAGAGGTCGACTGTGCTGTAGCGGCAAAGGCTACAGCACACGCCATTAATATTAATTTCTTCATTCCATTGTCATCTTATTTTAGTTTTAAGTTATTTTTATATAGGATTTTGACGAAAATTTATACTTAAATATCGTTAAAACCAAGTACATCCTTCATGTCATATTTACGTGCATCACGACCAACGACCCAAGCTGCTGCACGTACGGCACCCGCTGCAAAGTTCATACGGTTGGTTGCTTTATGCGTAATTTCAACACGCTCGCCTTCGCCAATAAACATTGCAGTATGTTCACCGACAATATCACCGCCACGAATGGTCTGAAAACCAATGCTTTTACGTTCACGAGGACCCGTATGCCCTTCACGATGATACACCGCATCTTTTTTCAGATCACGACCCAGTGCTCCAGCAATCGCTTCACCCATCATAAGAGCTGTACCTGATGGCGCATCTACCTTATGACGGTGATGTGCTTCGATCACTTCAATATCGACCGTATCACCAAAGACTTTAGAGGCAAGTTCTAGCAGTTTGATCGAAACGTTCACACCAACCGAATAGTTCGCTGCATAGACCACTGGAGTTTCTTTTGCAGATTCATCCAGATAAGCTTTTTGTTCGTCATTCATACCAGTCGTACCAATCACGATCGCAACGCCATTTTCACGGCAGATTTTAAGATGATTCACCGTCGCAGCAGGCGCAGTAAAGTCGATCACTACGTCACAGTCTTTAACTACTTCTTCAAGATGGCCGACAACCTTTACACCCAGGCTCCCTACACCAGCCAGTTCACCGGCATCTGCGCCAATCAATGAGCTTTCAGGGCGCTCAACAGCTGCTGCCAATTGGTAACCGGCTTCTTTCACCGCCTGAATAAGGATGCGTCCCATACGGCCGCCTGCACCTAAAATCCCAATGCGTGGTGTCGCTGACATAACATAGTCCTGATGTTGATTCGAAATTGCTCTTACTATAGCAAAACTCGCTCATAACACTAAGATTGATCGCATAAAAATCAATGAAAAGAATTAAAGAAGGTCATGAGGGATTTTGATATGCAGTCCATATCAACAATAGTTTATGGACGAGTAAAAAGAAAAATAATTCCATTAGAGGAATAATGATTAAATAGTTAGTCAGAGATAAACTCATTTAAAGAAAAATTCTAGTTAATAAGAATTAGATTTTAATTTTAAATAATTGAATTTAATAAGATAAAAAATATTTTTCCATGGTACGTATGATCTTGATTTTTCATATTCAGATTATTTGTATTTAAGGGAAATATATTGAAACTCCAATTTGACCACCTCAGCAATATAAGTATTACTGATATTATTGAATTAAATACCCATTATCGCGTACTGAGGCATATGCCCTTAGCGCATGGCATTATTTTAGATGAAGCGCGATGGATTGTTTGAGTAAATGAAAGTATAAATCCATACTTTTTTAAATTTAGGAATGTTTAAGGATCAAGCATCAAGTAGTTGACCAACTTCCAAGCTGGTATATCCACGTTCTTTAAAGATCAAAATAATCGCTTTTTTATAATCTTCACAAATAGATGTTTTATATTTAGTGATGAGTTGAATCTCGGAATTCAGCTCAAGGTCATTTTTTAAGGTCAAAACTTCGGTAGAGATCTTATTAAAAATCTTTAAATTAAACATACAGGCACCTGTTATCAGTTGTAGCGGCCCGACTACAACAAATACCTGCCTTAGCTCAGCTAGACACCCTTGGTCGCAAGGATTACAAATTAGAAAAAGTTCTGCAAGTTTTGAGGAATTGACAGATTAAATAACCGTCTAAATCATTCTTATTTAGCAAGATTGTCGGCCTAAAAATTAATTTTATATATCAATTTCTTAATAATCTCATGTTTGCTAAAAATTTAATAGGAACCAGTTTTTGTAACAATTCTTTTAATATTTCAGATTATTCATAATATTTTATTAGTCAAATGAATAGAGAGATCATTAATTCAGGATTTTCATATCCTGATGATGAGGTCTTAAAAGACAAAGTATTTTTTCTATCTGGCAAAGGTAAAACCAGACTCTTTGTACGCTTTGGCTCACATCAATCTCGGCCTTTTGCTGCTATCCAGAATACTGGAAGTTTCCTATGATGAATTCATCAGGAACAGGAAGTTCCAAACAAGAATAACAATAGATCAGCAGAAGGACAGTAAGGTACGACAGGAGTTATACTGAGCGAACCCATACGAAAAACCCCGGCAGGATGCTGGGGTTTTTCTTTTAGTATTTAAATTAAATTTCATCCTTTAAATGTGCAAATATGTGACATACATCACATTAACAAATCCATTTTCTTATATATTTTGCCACTTGCTCAATTTTATGAGATTAATGATTAATCTTATATTTCAGTTATTTAAATAACATCAAACTACATTAGTAAACATAAGTACACACAAAAAAACATCAATATTTACATTTTATGTCAACATTTTTGCCAAGTGTACTGAGTAGTACACTATTTTTAATACAAGGAAATTTATATGAAATTAGTTCAATTAACTTTTGCCGGGGTAGCGTTAATTGCTGCATCACAAACTTTTGCTGCTGAAGAAGTAGCACAAACAGCTCCTGCTGCAACTGAAACAGCTGCGTCTGAAGTTCAAGCTGCTGAAGCACCTGCAAGCGAAGCTCAAGCAACTGAAGCTCAATAATATGACAGGATTTATATTTCTCTGCGTGAGGGGTATAAATCCTTCTTAAAAAGCCAATATCATTAAAAGAATAATTTTCTCATTATTTTTATCTAATAATTAACTTATACATCTTTTCCGAATTTAAGCTATAAAAAAGGACGCCTGAGCGTCCTTTTTTATCTATCCAGATCAGTCAAACAACCGATCAAAGAAAGATTTTTTCTTTGGAGAAGACTGGCTGCCCTCATCTTCCATGGTCGCTTGCAACTCTTTCAACAGTTCACGTTGACGTGCAGTCAGGTTCACTGGTGTTTCTACAACAACACGGCAAAGCAGATCACCTTGCATGGTTGAACGTACTGGTTTCACGCCCTTACCACGTAGGCGGAACAGTTTACCGGTTTGCGTACCTTCAGGAATTTTCAGGCTGACACGACCATCTAATGTCGGAATCTGAACTTCTTTACCCAAAGCTGCATCCGCAATTGAAATTGGCACATCCATATACAGATCTGCACCGTCACGCTGGAAGATTTCGTGTTCACGTACCACGACTTCAACGTATAGATCACCTGATTGGCCATCACGAATCGCTTCACCTTTACCAGTCAAGCGTACGCGGTCGCCATTGTCCACCCCGGCTGGGATAGTAACTTCTAGGGTTTGCTGACGGTCAGATACACCTGATCCATGACATTTATTACATGGGTTCTTAATGATCTTGCCCTGGCCACGACAGGTACTACAGGTTTGCTGTACCGAGAAGAAACCTTGCTGCATACGTACTTGGCCGGCACCATGACAGGTTGGACAGGTTTCAACATCGTTCGGATTTTTAGAACCTTTACCATCACAGGCGTCACATGGTGCTGGTGCAGTAAAAGTAATGGTTTTCTTAACGCCTTTGACTGCTTCTTCAAGCGTCAATTCCATCACATAGCGTAAGTCTGAACCACGGCGTTGACGTTGCTGGCCACGGCCCCCCCCACCAAAGGCTCCACCGAAAATATCCCCAAACTGGCTGAAAATATCTTCCGCACTGAAACCACCGAAGCCGCCAGCACCACCGCCCATACCACCTTCAAAGGCTTGATGGCCCATACGGTCGTACATGCTGCGTTTTTCGCTGTCTGACAGAACTTCATACGCTTCTGAAGCTTCTTTAAACTTCTCTTCAGCTTCAGGATTGTCCGGGTTACGGTCTGGATGATATTTCATCGCCAACTTACGGTAGGCTTTTTTAATTTCATCATCACTAGCGGTTTTAGAGACGCCCAAAACCTCATAATAATCACGTTTAGCCATGTCTGGCGATGCTCCTCACGGAATTCTATTTAATATTGACTGTGGTCTAAAATTGGGGTTAAACCCAGCTTTACAAGGGGAATTCTGAAAAAAAATTGAAAGCTTAGAATACGGCTTTGTTTTGAGAAAATTTGAAGATACCTTTGAACCAGGCATTAATGAGGAAAATAATGGCAATAAAGCTGAATACTACACCTGCGACTGTGCAGGCTTTCACCCAAAGCTGGCTATCCCAGGCGAAGAAAAATAATGGAATGAACCAGAGCGCTGCAAAAATCGCGAGTACTGAATAAATTACAATATTACGCATGATCCAGAGTGCCTGTGCCTGTAACCAGACTTCGGCATAATCAATCTGGGTCACCTTACGTGCATACCAGTAGGCGAATATGCCGCTTACCACTGTAAACAAAGCAAAAAACATGAAGACATAAGCCATCGCCACGGAACGTCGCATCTTGGTGAGTGTGTCTTGAGTCATGTTTAGTCAACCTTAGTGTGCGGCCCAGCACAAGCGAGTTCCGCAGCAGTATGTCTTTTTTGAATTATTAAAAAATCAGGTACTACTATATTGAAATTTTCAATATTTCGCACCTGAAATTATGACAAATTTAAACAGAATTTAAACTTTTTTTCACTTTAAACCATTGTGCATATAAGGCTGGCAGGAAAAACAGCGTTAATAGCGTTGCAACGATCAATCCTCCCATAATGGCAACCGCCATTGGCCCGAAAAAAATGCTTCTGGATAAAGGAATCATGGCCAGAACGGCAGCCAGTGCAGTCAGGACAATCGGACGGCAACGGCGCACTGTGGCATTGATAATGGCATTCCATTGCGACTCACCTGCCTGAATATCCTGTTCAATCTGGTCAATGAGAATCAACGAGTTACGCATGATCATGCCTGACAAAGCAATCGTACCCAGCATGGCCACAAAGCCAAAAGGTTTATTGAAAATTAACAGGAATAAGACCACGCCAATAATGCCCAATGGCGCCGTCAAGAAGACAATAAAGGCACGCGAGATACTTCTAAGCTGGATCATCAGCAAAGTCATCACCACCGCTAAAAATAAAGGCATACCCGCATTTACTGAATTCTGCCCACGCGCAGATTCTTCGACTGTTCCGCCTACTTCAATCAGATAGCTACTTGGCATTTCTGATCTGAGCTGCTCAAGTTGATCTTTCAGCTCGTTGACCACGGTTGCCGGTTGCAGTTGTGTCCGGATATCAGCCCGTACGGTAATGGTCGGCAAGCGGTTCCGATGCCAGATCAGGCCTTCTTCAAAGCTGTATTCGATCTTGGCAATCTGAGCCAGAGGAACTGAACTCCCATTCGTGGTTGGTACAGCCAGACTACTCAGTGAACCGACATCGACACGTTCAGCCTGATCACCCCGTAAACGGATTTCAATCAGTTCACGTTTTTCACGATATTGATCAATCGCAGTTCCAGAAATTGAGCTATTCAGGAAATTCGCCAAATCGCTACTGCTTACTCCCAACTGACGGGCGCGGTCCTGATCAATATCCAGCTTAATCACTTTACTTGGTTCACCCCAGTCCAGATGCACATTGGTGGTATTCGGATTGTCTCCGACCGTTGCTGCAACTTTCTGTGCCCATTGGCGGACTAATCCCAGATCTTCACCCGATACGCGGAACTGTAATGGATAGCCAACGGGTGGGCCATTTTCCAGCAGAGATACGCGGGTACGGGCTTCTGGTAACAGCACCCGAATCTGGTCACTTAAAGATTTACGGATTTCATTGCGGTCTTCAAGTGATGAAGCCAAGACCACAAACTGGGCAAAACTGGCTTGCGGCAATTGCTGGTCTAATGGCAAATAGAAACGCGGTGAACCGGTACCGACATAGACCACATAATTATCAATCCCCTCCTGTTTGGACAGGAAGTTTTCAACTTTTTTCACTGCAGCCTCAGTCGCTTTTAATGAAGCGCCCTCTTCCAGTTTCAGATCTACCAGAATTTCGGCACGGTTCGATGGCGGGAAGAATTGTTTTGGCACCAGATTAAACATCAAAATGGATAGCACAAAAATCCCGACAGTCGCCGCGATGACCGTTTTACGGTAGGTAACACAGATATTCACCCAACGGCGAAAACTCTGATAGAACTTGGTTTGATAAGGATCATGATGTTCACCGGCATGATGCACCAGCGGCTCCGGTTCAGGGCGTTTGCGTAAACGCGCCCAGAGACGCTGATACCATGGCGCTCTCTGTACCAGATCCTTATTGAAATCTGGCAGGAGTTTGTCACCCAGATAAGGTACAAACAGAACTGCGGCAATCCAAGATACTAATAGCGCCAGCGTCACCACCTGGAAAATCGAGCGGGTATATTCCCCGGTACTCGACGCTGCTGTCGCAATCGGCAGGAAACCGGCAGCAGTAATCAGGGTTCCGGTCAGCATTGGAAAAGCAGTCGTCCGCCAGGCATGACCGGCCGCCTGTAAGCGGCTAAAGCCTTGCTCCATTTTGATTGCCATCATTTCTATGGCAATGATCGCGTCATCGACCAGAAGGCCAAGTGCCAGAATCAGGGCACCCAGAGAAATCTTATGCAGACCAACATCAAACAGTTGCATCCCGGCAAAGGTCATCGCCAGTACCAGTGGAATCGAGAACGCCACCACCAGACCGGTACGAAAACCGAGTGAGAAAAAACTCACCAAGAGAACAATAATCACGGCCTCGGCCAGAACTTTCATAAATTCATTAATACTGCGTTTCACCGCTACCGGCTGATCTGAAACTTTTTGCAGATCCATCCCCAGAGGCAAAGTTTTCTGCAATCGAGCAAATTCCTGTTCCAGATTTTTACCCAAGGCAATGATGTCGCCGCCTTTACGCATCGATACGGCAATACCGATGCCATTTTCGCCCATAAAGCGCATACGCGGTTGTGCTGGATCAGTAAAGCCACGATAAACCTCCGCCACATCGCCAAGCTGGATGGTCTTGCCATTCACCAGTAAAGGTAGCTGCTGCAGTTCTTCGACATTATTCAGCGCACCACTGACCCGCACCTGAATCCGGTCAGAACCGGTTTCAAAAAAGCCCGCCTGAGTCATGGCATTTTGCTGCTGCAGTGCCTGCTGAATGGCAGTGACCGGAATACCGAGCTGGGTAGCTTTGGTGTTGGAGATTTCGATCCAGATTTTCTGGTCTTGAAGTCCAATCAGTTCAACTTTGGCAACATCCTTGACCCGTTGCAACTGTAACTGTAAACGGTCGGCATATTCTTTAAGCGTCGCATAATCGAAGTCATTGCCCTTGATGACATAGATGTTGCCAAAGGTATCACCAAACTCATCATTAAAGAATGGACCTTGTACGCCTTGCGGTAATTCATGGCGAATATCATTAATCTTCTTACGGACGTTATACCAGACATCTGCGACATCTTTGGAAGCCAAAGAATCCTTGGCAATAAAGGTCACCATGGATTCCCCCGGACGGGAATAGGCCATGATCCGGTCATACTGTCCGGTAGTCATCAACTCTTTTTCAATCCGGTCGGTAACCTGTAAGGATACTTCTTTAGCACTGGCACCCGGCCAGTAGGTCTGGATTACCATCACCTTAAAGGTAAACGGCGGATCCTCACTTTGTGACAGTTTGGAATAGGATACGATGCCCACCAAACCGAGCAGGATCATGAAATACAGTACCAGACCTTTATTCTTTAAGGCCCATTCAGACAGGTTAAAGTTCATGTTTAACTCCCTGCCTGAATTTTCACACTACGGTTTTCACGGTCAATCGGATTGATTTTTTGCTGGTCACGCAGCAGATGCACTCCACCAATTACCACATAATCATCAGCCTTTAACCCACTGAGAACTGGTACAGAATCACGGCCATAAGCACCCAGCTGCACCGGCACTTTGCGGATGGTATGATCCGGCTTGACTACCATTACATAGGCCTGCTGATCGGTCGCTGAAACGCTGGATAAAGGAACGCTAAGGATATTGTCCTGACTGTTCTGGAAGAACACCCGGGCACTCTGACCGAGCTGGATCTGGCTATTACCTTCGCGTAAAGCCACTTTCACCCGGAAGGTACGCGATTGATCTGCTGCAGGTGAAATCTCACGAACAAAGGCGGCGAATTTTTCATTCGGTTTGGACCATAACGTGACCCAGGCCGGCTGACCGGTTTTAATTTCGGAAATCGCCTGTTCAGGAACCCCAATCACGACTTCACGCTCACCGGCTATCGCCAGTTCAAAGGCCGCCTGCCCTGCTGCAACGACCTGACCAATTTCGATATTACGTGCAGTAATTACCCCACTTTTATTGGCAATGAGCTGGTTATAAGCAGTCTGATTTTTAGCCGTATCATAATTAGACTGGGCCTGTTTCAGATTTGACGCGGCTGCCTTATATTGGTTTTCAATCGCATCATATTGCGAACGGCTCACGGCATTGGTGGGTAACAGCTGCTTGAAACGCTGTAATTCATCCTGAGCAATTTTACTGGCCGATTGAGCACTTTCCAGCTGGGCACGTGCTGCATTTAATTGAAGTTGAGCATCTTTCACATCTAGGGTCGCCAAGACCTGCCCCACTTTTACCTGATCGCCCACATCGACAAAACGCTGGGTGACCTGCCCGCCTACCCGGAACGCCAGTGCTGTTTGCTGACGTGCCTGGACATCACCGGCATAGCTTTTCAATTCCTGATGTGAAGTTTTCGGTGTGGTCACCATGACAAATGGAACTTCCTGTTCTGCTGCAGCGCTGTCCTTGCTACATCCTGAGAAAGCCATACTGCATAGGACGATCATGCCAGCCAGTGCGCTCTGTATCGTGATCATTATTGTTCGCTCTTATCTAATCATCATTTTTAGGGCAAAATAGGTAGATATATAAATTGCTTATTTTTTAATTAATATACCACCCGGTACACTAATTAGGATTCTGCAGTTAAAACAATGACCATATTGAATTTTTTTGGATGAAATTGTGCAAATACCGGTTGGACGGCCCAAGGATCTGGAGAAACGCCAGCGTATTCTGAACGCAGCGAAACAGCTGTTTTTACAGCATGGTTATCATGGTTCCAGCATGAACCAGATTGCGCTGGAAGCCGAGGTGACCAAACTCACTGTCTACAATCATTTTCAGGATAAGGCCACGCTGTTTAGCTGTGCGGTTGAAGAAACCTGTGAGGCAATTCTGCAAGAATCTCCTAAAGTTCTGCAGCCTGATAGTGATTTTCAGCAGGAGCTGTATCAGATCTGTCTGCGCTCATTCAATATTGCCAATCTGCCGGAAGCTCTCAAACTGGACCTGCTCATCATGCAACTGGCCTATGAAAAAAATCCGTTGGCGGAACGTTTTTATACAGCCTCACATATCAAGCTGAATCAGGCCTGGCATGATTTCTTTGAGCAGGCGCAGCAACATCAATTTATCCAGACTGATGATCCGCAGCATCAGACCGAACTGATGGTGTCCTTACTGTTAGGTATGCGACATCACAAAGTCTTACTGGATTTAAGCCCGTTACCTGACATGCAGCAACGCCATCAGATCATTCAGCAGGCCATCGAGATCTTTATGCTGAAATATGCAATTTCCCGTTAAATTTCTTCTATCTGGCCTGATCCTTGCAACAGCGTAAGGACTAAAATTCATCCAATTAGCAACAAATGATATTCAACTTTTGTCTGCAAAAGACTTGGATTGTCATGCAGTCGGGGTATAGTCAAAGGAAGAATCGGAGGGATATAAAAAATGGTTCAACAGATTGATGCACCTCTACGCGAAGACGTACGTTTACTGGGTAATTTGCTGGGAGAAACCCTGAAGTTACATGCGGGGCAAGATTTGTTTAATCAGGTCGAGCAAATTCGGGCCTTATCGAAAGGTGCTCGCGATGGACAGGTTGAAGCAGAAAAACAGCTGGAACAATTATTCCTGACTTTAGAAGATCATGAAATCCTGCCATTGACCCGTGCCTTCACTCATTTCTTAAACTTTGCCAATATTGCCGAACAGTACCATGTGGTACGTCGTCGCCGTCAAAGCGAATTTGAGGAAAGCACAGAATCTCCAAATTCTCTGGTTCCTTTATTTGAAAAATTCAAACAGCAAGAAATTTCTGCAGAAACCTTATATCAGCAAATCTGTGAATTAAAGATTGAACTGGTGCTGACCGCACATCCAACAGAAGTCAGCCGACGCACCCTGATCCAGAAATATGATGGCATCAATAATGCCCTGTCCAAATTCGACCAGCAGAAGCTAACCCCGCGTGAACGTCAGGCAGTTTTGGCTGACTTAAAACAGCTCATCAGTTCTGCCTGGCAAACTGATGAAATCCGTCAGCATCGTCCAACCCCGGTGGATGAAGCCAAATGGGGCTTTACGACAATTGAACAAACCCTCTGGAATGCTGTACCCAAATTCATCCGTGAACTGAACGGCATGGTTGAGGAACAATGTGGCCAGACTTTGCCGCTAGATGTTGCTCCGGTACGTTTCGCTTCCTGGATGGGGGGTGACCGGGATGGCAACCCGAATGTGACGCATAATGTGACTCAGGAAGTATTGTGGTTGTCGCGCTGGAAAGCAGCTGATCTGTATCTGCGTGATATTGAAAACCTGCGCTGGGAACTTTCTATTCAGCAATGCAGCGATGAAATTACACAGGCGTTAGGCCATCAACATCCTGAACCGTACCGTGAATATTTACGCGATATCCGTGAACGTCTAAAAATCACCCGTGCCTGGCTGGCTGAAAAACTGCATGGCAAAGATGCGGATGATAGCCGGGTCATTAAAAGTAAAGATGAGTTATTAAAACCGTTACTGACCTGTTATCGCTCATTGATGGCGTGCAATCTGGCAGAACTTGCCAATAGCAGTCTGCTGGACCTGATTTACCGGGTCAACTGTTTCGGAATTGAACTCCTCAAACTGGATATTCGCCAGGAATCCGGTCGTCATCGTCAGGCCATTTCAGCCATTACTGAATATCTGGGTCTGGGTAATTTCGAAACTTGGACTGAACAGGCCCGTCAAAACTTCCTGTTGCAGGAACTGCAAAGTAAACGGCCTCTACTACCTAAACACCTGAATGAACCAGCGGGTAGCCTGATTGAACATCCGGATGTGCAGGAAGTGTTTACCACCATGCGCACATTGGCCGAACAGCCAAGTGAGTCTCTGGGTGCCTATATTATTTCCATGGCCGAATACCCAAGTGATGTGCTGGCTGTCTTGCTGCTGCAAAAAGAAGCTGGGATTAAACAGCCTTTACGGGTAGTACCTTTATTTGAAACCTTAAAAGATCTCGACGGCGCTGCTGACACCATGTCGACACTCTTTAATATGCATTGGTACAAGCAGCATATTCAGGGTAAGCATGAGGTCATGATTGGTTATTCGGATTCAGCCAAAGATGCCGGCTTTATGTCAGCCAACTGGGCACAGTACCGTGCGCAGGAAGAACTGACCGCAGTTGCTAAACAGCATGGTATACAGCTGACCCTGTTCCATGGTCGTGGCGGCTCGATCAGCCGCGGCGGTGCACCCACCCAACAAGCCTTGTTCTCGCAACCGCCGGGTTCGATTTCAGGGGCCATTCGGGTGACTGAACAAGGTGAGATGATTCGCTTTAAATTTGGTCTGGAAGAAATCGCGCTACAAAATCTGGAAATTTATACTGCAGCGACTCTGGAAGCGACTTTATTACCGCCACCCGAACCGAAACCGGAATGGCGTGATCTGATGCATAAGATGACCGATCTGTCGGTACAGGTCTATCGTCAGACAGTACGTGAAAATCCGCATTTCGTGAAATACCTGCGTACCGTGACCCCAGAACTGGAATTACAAATGTTGCCACTGGGTTCACGTCCTGCCAAACGTAAGGTTAGCGGCGGGATTGAATCCTTGCGTGCTATTCCCTGGGTCTTTGCCTGGACCCAGATTCGTTTGATGTTACCGGCTTGGCTGGGTACCGGTGCCGCATTAAATGAGGTACTGGATCAAGGGCAACGTACAATTCTGGATGAAATGCTGACTGAATGGCCTTATTTCCAGACCTTAATTGATATGCTGGAAATGGTACTCTCCAAAGCAGACAGCAATGTCGCGCTCTATTACGAATCACATCTGACTCAGGATGAAGACCTGAAAGAGCTCGGCACGGAACTGCGTCAACGCTTGCAGGATGCCATCCAGACCCTACTCACTTTAAAAGGTGAATCAAAACTGCTGAGCAGTAATGGCGTCTTGGACCAGTCCATGACCGTGCGTAAACCTTATCTGTTGCCGCTCCATTTACTGCAAGCCGAATTGATGAAACGTCGTCGGTTATATCTGGAACAGCAGCAGGCTGAACACACTCCGGTCGATCATGCCTTGATGGTCAGTATTGCCGGCATTGCCGCCGGTTTACGAAATACCGGTTGATTTTTTTCTCTTCCATTTAAAGCACATCTACACGATGTGCTTTTTTATTGATCAGTCAATAGCCAAAAAAAGCTTTATTTATATATCAAATTAAAATTACTTATAGATGTTGAATATGAATTGTCCGGGAATTAATCCACTGATTTAACTTTAGTTTTGATTTAAAAAACTTTTACCGCACGGTAAAATCTCAAATAAAGTCATAGAATTAATTTGAACAAAAATTTTGTTTCAGTGATTAAATCTTCTAAAAAACAAGAGTATGATGTGCACAATTTATCTTTTGAGTGCTCATTTTATGTCCAATTGGTTTCCCAAGTGGCGCCCTTATGAGGGTAGTATCGATGCACGACCAGTAGGTACCGCAGAGTATTTACCGCCTGCCCAGACCCTGATCTTGGGGATACAACATGCCTTTGCCATGTTCGGAGCGACGGTACTGGCGCCATTTCTAATGGGTTTTGATCCCAATCTGGCCATTTTAATGTCGGGGATCTGTACCATCCTGTTCTTCCTGATCACGGGTGGTCGTGTACCAAGTTATCTGGGTTCAAGCTTTGCGTTCATTGGGGTGGTGATTGCAGCAACCGGCTATGCAGGTGCTGGCGGACTGAATCCAAATATTGGTGTCGCCGCTGGCGGGATTATTGCCTGTGGTGTGCTTTATGCCTTGATGGGTATTCTGGTGATGGCAACAGGAACCCGCTGGATTGAAAAACTGATGCCGCCTGTCGTGACCGGTGCGGTGGTGATGATTATTGGTCTGAACCTGGCCCCTGTGACCGTGAAAAACGTCATGGGCAATACCTTTAATATGTGGATGTCACTGGTGACCGTACTGTGTATGGGTTCTATTGCGGTGTTTACCAAAGGTCTGGTACAGCGTCTATTGCTCTTGATCGGTTTATTGCTGGCTTACTTCATTTACTACATTTTAAGTAATGTGATGGGCTATGGTACTGCGATTGATTTTGCGCCCATTCAGCAAGCGGGCTGGTTTGGTGTTCCGAGCTTCCATGCACCTGTATTTGATACCAATGCCATGCTGATCATTGCGCCAATTGCCTTGATTCTGATTGCAGAAAACCTGGGACATATTAAAGCGGTGGGTGCCATGACCGGTGAAAATCTGGATCCGCATATCGGTAAAGCCTTTGTGGCAGACGGTATTGCAACTACCTTGGCAGGTGGTGTGGGCGCACCGGGTATGACTACCTATGGTGAAAATATTGGTGTGATGGCCGTTACCCGGGTTTACTCGACGATTATCTTTGCTGTTGCCGGTGTATTTGCAGTATTCCTCGGTTTATCGCCGAAATTTGGTGCGATTATTCATACCATTCCAACAGCGATTTTAACCGGCGCCTCAATTGTGGTCTTTGGTCTGATTACTATTGCCGGTGCGAAAATCTGGATCGAAAATAAAGTCGATTTTTCACAGAACAAAAACCTGATGGTGGCAGCAGTAACGATTATTCTGGGTACGGGTGACTTTGCCCTGACCTTCGGTAACTTTAACCTGGGTGGAATTGGTACAGCGACCTTTGCTGCGTTATTCCTGAACTGGTTCTTTAGCCTGGTCGATAAAAAATAATTCGAAGACTTAAATTTTCAAGCAGCCTCCAGGCTGCTTTTTTTATATCGTAAGAATTGTTTAAATAGGCCTGATCTTTTATATGAGCATCCTGCCGATGCGTCTGGATTTTTTTGATTTACGTCTTTTTCTCAATATAGTCGACACAGGTAGTCTGACCAAAGGTGCTGAACGCTCTGCCATTTCCTTACAGGCAGCAAGTGAGCGGATTAAAAAGCTGGAACAGCAATATCAGGTCAGTCTGTTCAGCCGCCATTCTGGCGGGGTGAAAATGACTTTTGCGGGACAGGTCTTTGCTGAGCATGCCCAAGCCCTGTTGCAACAGGGACAACAGTTGTCTCAAGCCATGGCCGGTTTTAGTGAAGGACTCAATTCCAATATCAGCTTATGGTGTAACTCTTCAGCACAAAGTGAGTATCTGCCCCTATTATTGCCCCAGTATCTGGTAAATAACCCAAATATCCAGATCGACCTCAAAGAAGCAGAGAGCAATGACATCATTGCGGCTTTGGCGAGTGGTACTGCCAAGCTAGGACTTATTTCCAGCTTTTTTCATGCACCACAATTACAGACTCTGGAATTTTCAGATGATCCTTTGGTGCTGATCTGCCCTGAACAGCATGATCTGGCAGCTAATCAGGCATTAACATTAGCAGACTGTCTGAGTTATCCCTTTGTTGGTCTGATGCAATATCACTCTTTGCAGCAATCCATTGAAACTCAGGCTCACTTGCTGAACTGTGAAATTCAATACCGCTTACGCTTACCAAATTTTGCCGCCATTGCCCAAGTTGTGGCCAATGGTGTAGGTATCGCGATCATGCCAAAACGTGCTGCACAACGTTTGTCGAAGCTCTATGCATTTCAGCAAATCCAGCTGACAGGAGATTGGGCCAACCGCAAGTTATTGTTAGCTGCGAAGAACTTTGATGAACTAAGCACGGCCTATCAGCACTTTAGCCAGTTCCTCATTTCTGCGGATGTACAAAAAATCCTGAATTAAATCCAGCCGAATTGATGTAGCATCATATAGCTGCCTAAGGCGATCAGGCCGATAAAAAATACTTTCCGGAATTTCTGTTCAGGTATACGGGAACGGATTTTTTTGCCGAACCACATCCCGATCAAGGCCGGAATCAGTGCAATGGCCGACATGGCATAATCAATCGGCATATCTTCCACCGGGTTTTGGTGCAGGAAAATTGCCAAACACACCGTCGAGGTGGTAAATACCAACCCTAAGGCCTGAACCAGATCATCACGTTTTAAATGCAGGGTTTGCAAATAAGGCACCACTGGAATCACGACTACCCCAGTTGCCACGGTCAAGGCCCCGCCGAGATATCCCATAATCGGAGAAAGCCACTTTTCATGCTGGCTTAAATCTGGCATCCGTTTCGCCAGTAAACCATATAGGCCATATAGAGCAAGCATCCCGCCCAATAAAGCTTCACTATGAAATTCAGAATGACCTAAAGTCGGGAAAATACTCCAGACTGAACCCACGATAATGCCTGCTAGCAACAGCCAGAAACGGCGAATCAGTTTCAGTACATGACCTTCGGCAAAAAGTTGCCAGAAATTGGTCAGCATCGAAGGTACTATCAGTAAAGTTGCTGCCTGAAATGGACTCATAAACATGGTCAGCAAACCCATGGACACCGCAGGCAGACCTAATCCAATGGTGCCTTTAATCAGGCCAGCCAGAGCAAAAATAGCAATAATAAAAGCAGTCATCTGATGACCCTAAATTGACTTAAGCTCATGCTATAGAAATCACGAATAGAGTAAAATCAGGGTTTTAAGAAGGACGCCTCAAGCAAATGTTGAGGCTTCAGATGGATGTGCTGAAACTCATCAGATTCATCAACAAAAATCGGATTTAAAAGTCGTTTAAGGACGGAATTCTTTCAGTTCACGCTGAATGAAATACTGGAACATTTCCCGGTACAGATGTTCAATAAACGCCTGATCCACACCCTGCTGTTGTGCCAAGGCTTTGACATTTTCCACGATCTGTTCCATACGCTCCGGTGATTGCAGATCAGTTTCAGTTTTTTTAAAACGGGTGGTTTGATCAACATAAAATTGACGCGCAGCGATCAGCTCGACTAAAGCTGTATCAATGGCATCGATCTGTTGACGTGCATGTTGTAATGATTCAGCTTTGATTTTTTCCATGTTTATTCAGTCACTTTCAGTTTAGTTATCACTCTTATACTTTTCTTCTAACACATTACTGAAAATACTTTCAATCATCCAGACACGATATAAGCTATTAAATGTATAACTTTGCCCATCAATACGCAGTTCCAGCACCGGTAAATTCGGCTGGGACTTCATTTCACATAAGGTGTCATTTTCCTGCAACTTGGCCAGAACATCTTCCTGGGTCAGTTCAGTAATATTCAGTTCCTGCTGCATACGCTTGAAATGTGCCGCATAAGACAGATCATAACCACGGGTCCAGACCGCTTCCAGAATCTGATACATGGCTTCAATCCGTTGCTCTTCCGGACAGCTATAAAACAATTGCGCCATCGGCATTACAGCCTGCTCGGTTGGCCGGCAGAATGGGGTAAATTTGACTTCAGTCCGCTTGGATAAGCGTGTCGCCAGACTCCAGTCAAACCAGTCCCGTCCCTGATAAGACAGCGGATAGACATTCAACTGGATATTATAAAAATCAGCCAGCTCTTCCTTAATATAGGCCAGCAACAACCAGGAAATCGGATCTTCCAGAGCGATATACAGGTCTAGCTCCGGGTCCATAGACTGGATTTCATTCAGCTCTTCCGCATCACTGATCAGATGCTCGCGCCATTCAATATGATTGATCAGGAAAATCGGATTGCCGGTCAGTAATCTCTGCTGTTTCAGGCGACGGGTCAGACGTAACAGATCATCTACCGCCTGATACTGGCGTCCGCCAAACTGGAAATAACTGGCCAGAATCGGACTATGCTCAAAAATTCGTTCCGGAAAATTCTGCGGCGCATGATGACGGCTAGCCATCGCATATAAGGTGCGTAATTTTCCGTTCTGTTTTTGCCAGAGCATATGAAAGACATCTTCCAGCAAATACAGAAAATCCTGTCCGCGTAGTGGCGTATTTCTCAGGATGGTTTCTGCCTGCTTTAAGGCTTCAGCTGTCGGTAATTCTGGGGTCTCATGAAAGCTGAAACGATGCTGTTTAGATAAAATTTTGGCATCATTCAGGCAATAGTGCTGCCATTCATCAAAAGACATCTGATTAGGCGGCTCAGCCCGCTGATCTGAAATGATGACTTTGAGTGGCTTCAGTTCCGGACTGAGAATTTCTTCCAGTTGCGGTAACTGTTGTACCGCCAGATAACTATAAACATCATCCAGTCTTAAATGGATGCTCAAGCCATCTTCAATAGATAACACCGTTTGACGAACTGGTTTCTGGTAAAACCAACTCGATCGGATTGGATCAAACCAACGGCGTAGCAGGGACATGAGAGGTGCCTCGAAAAGATTTTGTCATGCCAGCCCTTGCCAGCAGGATCGTTTTATTCAACATCCTATTATGAGGATGTTTATGACCTGATATAAGTCTTGTGCAAAACTTATATCAAGTCAGCAACAAATGTTCAATGTTTTCTAGGACTTTAGATTTCAAGATTTAGGTCAGTCACGGCCCCGGTCTCCGCCCCAGAGGTCAGTTTGGCGAATTTCGCCAGTGCCCCGTGAGTGTAATTCGGTTTCGGTTTCACCCAGGCCGCCTGACGTGCAGCAAGCTCTTCATCCGAAATATGCCAGGTCATTTCACGGGTTTCCGCATTAATGGAAATTTCATCGCCATTTTGCACCAGACCAATCGGGCCACCCTCATAGGCTTCCGGTGTGACATGACCAATCACAAAACCATGACTTCCGCCTGAGAAACGGCCATCAGTAATCAGTGCGACTGAATCCCCCAGACCTTTACCAATAATAGCAGAAGTCGGTTTTAGCATTTCCGGCATGCCCGGTCCACCTTTAGGACCTACACCGCGAATCACGACTACCTCACCTGGCTGAACTTCGCCATCCAGAATCCCGCGCATCGCACCCTGTTCGCCTTCAAACACGCGGGCCGGTCCTTTGAAATATAGACCTTCCTTACCGGTAATTTTGGCGACTGCGCCATTTGGTGACAGGTTGCCTTTCATAATGATCAGATGCGAGTCTTTTTTCACCGGTTGGTCGAATGGCAAAATAATCTGCTGGTCTTCAGGATAATCTTCTACATCTGCCAGGTTTTCTGCCAGTGTTTTTCCGGTCACAGTCAGGCAGGAACCATCTAGCATGCCAGCATCCAGCATGCGTTTCATCAATGGCTGGATCCCACCAATGGCAATCAGTTCCGACATTAGATATTTACCGGATGGACGGACATCGGCGACTACAGGAATTTCTTTACCAATTCGTACAAAGTCATCTAGGCTCAGCTCAACACCCGCTGTATGCGCCATGGCTAACAGATGCAGCACTCCATTGGTTGATCCACCCAATGCAATCAATACTTTAATTGAATTTTCAAAAGCCGCTTTGGTCATGATGTCACGTGGCTTGATATCCAGACGCAGTAGATTCATCACTGCTTCACCAGCACGGGCACAGTCAATCTGCTTGTCTTCAGAAACTGCTTCCTGTGCAGAGGAACCCGGCAGGCTCATGCCGAGCGCTTCAATCGCAGAGGCCATAGAATTGGCGGTATACATCCCGCCACAAGAACCCGGCCCTGGCAAAGACACTTCTTCAATATGTTTCACCTGAATCGCATTAATTTCGCCTTTGGCATGCTGACCCACCGCTTCAAATACCGAAATCATGTCGGTATGCCCTTCACCCGGCTTGATGGTGCCACCATAAATAAACAGACCTGGACGGTTTAAACGTGCCAAGCCCATGATGCAGCCCGGCATGTTTTTGTCACAACCGCCAATGGCAATCACGCCATCATAGGCCTGACAACCAACTACTGCTTCAATCGAATCGGCAATAATTTCCCGCGACAGCAAGGAGTATTTCATCCCTTCAGTCCCGTTCGAGATCCCGTCGGAAATAGTGATGGTATTGAAGATAATGCCCTTACCACCGGCAGCATTCACGCCCTGCTCGACTGTACGTGCCAGGCCATCAATATGCATATTGCAAGGGGTCACATTGGCCCAGGTCGACGCGATCCCGATAAACGGACGAGTAAAGTCTTCATCCTGAAAACCGGTGGCACGCATCATGGATCGGGCCGGTGCATTTTCGATGCCTTCATAGACGGGAGCAGAATGTTCTCGGATATTGTCTTTACTCATTTTAATCGTCCTGGATGTAATTCTTGTGAAGCTTAAAAGCTGTCTAGGTTTTATTCGATTGTATAGAAAGCGATCTTTAGATAAAAGTAAGACTCTGTGTATCTGATTCGGTTATTTGAGGCAGTGCAATTATTAAAAACTTAGATTAGCATTTGAAGTGCAACACCATGTTGTTGCCATAATACCTGACTCGGACTTTTAAAGCCGAGTCTTTTTCTTGGACGATGATTCAAGCGTTGAGTAATTTCTGCAATATATGCATCCGT